>WAOS01000070.1 GCA_015521185.1 Desulfurococcales archaeon
GGGCGGGGGTGTAAGCCCCGAGGGGTAAAACCCGAGGGGCTCAGCCCGCCGCTCCCAATCGCCCGAGGCCGCAGGGGCACTCACCCTGGGGCGGGCTGCACGCTTCGTATAACGGCGCGGCCCGCACGGGGCCCCACGAGGGCCCGGAGTGGCCCTTCCGGTGGGAGGGGCGCGGGAGCGATCCCCTAGCCGCGCGCATGTGTGCCTCGGCGCATGTTCTCTCTAGGGCCTCTCAGCCTATGAGCGGCGCGATCACGCGGTTCTGTTCGTGTCCTATTGCCAGGGCCTGGTGCTTCCCGCGGTCTTGGCGGGTAGGAGAGCTCTCGGAGGATTGCCTGGTTCATTGCTAGAATAATTTCTTGTTTTTAGAGGGGTTCCCCCGGGTTCTGTGGGGGGTTGGGAAAGAAGGGTTTGGGGCTAGCGCTTAGCCACTACTAGGGCTGCTGCTATCACGATTATGATTATTACTACTGCTGTTACTGTCTTTATAGATACTCCTCCGCCTCCTGGCTGGGTCTCTGTTGTGCTCGTCTGGGTCTGGGCTGGAGTGCTTGTGGATGCTGGGCTCGACGTTGTTGTGGTCGTCTCCTCTGTAGTGCTTGCTGCCGAGCTCGTTGTCGTTGGCATAGACGTCTGCGTTGGAGTGGTTGTTCCTCCCGTCGTCCTGCCGGTTGTGGTTGTTCCTCCTCCACCGCCAGTGCCGGTCCCGCCTGCCAGTGCAACGGGTATGTAGGTGCTGCCGGCGGTGACATTGGCTATTAGGTAGTCGTCCTCGACTGTCACATTACTAATTAGCTCTATGCTCCCATTGTCGTGTATGACTAGTAGTGAGAGGTTCCCTGCAGAGGTGTCAACCCTTATCTTCAGCTGTAGAAGGCCTGTCACGTTCTTCACAACCACTGCGGGCCCTGCCGGGACAGCGCTTAGGTTGCTGGGTATGAGGTCGATGCTAGCGTTCTCGACGCCGGCCACCAGGACCCCGCTTATCCTGGACGCTCCCAGTATTGTTATGGTAGCGTTCTCGGGGAACTCTATGGAGAGCTGGCCGAGCACTATTGATTCGGGGAACGACGTTCTCGCCACTATCTTGCTGGTCCCGTTCGCCACTACCCTCTGGACGAGTGTGGGGAGCGTTATGTTAGGGCCTAGCGCGTAGGCCTCGCTGGGAGAGTAGTATAGGAGGTCTCCGACTCTCACGGCTAGGTCTTCGAGTACGTCCTCCGTAATGTTCACCTGACTAACAGGGCTTCCGTCCAAGTACAGCTCTAGGCCGCCGCTACCTATTAGCTGTAGGCTGCTCGTAGCGTTCTCGAGGATCCCCTGGAGCGCGGTCTTCGCCGCGTAGAATAGAGATAGCGTGTCGGGCACGTTGTCCGCTGTGAAGTTTATCTCAACAACTATGTATCCCTCCTCCTCGTCCAACCAGATATCTACTATGGCGCTAGCCGTAGCGTTGCATGAGGCGTTCTCAACTCTGCCCTCAGAGCTCGCCTCGAGAGCGAAAGTGCCGTTGCTCACGTTAAGCGTTGCCTCAGACTCGTAGGATAGCCTAATCCTCTGGTCCAGGCTGGGTAGGAGGATAGCTGGGGACGCGAGATCGCCTGAGCCTACACCGCCCAGGAAGAACCCTGGGAAGATCGGTAGCGTCTCGTTTAGGTCTAGATCGCCAGCATATGCTACGTGGACTTTCACGGTGGTGGGGTTCGAGTAGGAGGGTGGCTCCACGGTCACATAGTCGGCTATGTCGAGCTCTCTGACTAGCCCGTCAAGCGCTAGGTACACTTGGTAGGCCATCATGGGGTTGTTAGCATCTATATAGGCGTCCGCCGTCAGATTCACTTGGCGCTCGCTCCTGTTGACCGTGTACGAGTAGGAGAGGCTAATGTTCAGCATAACGTTGACGTTCTCCCCCATAACGAGCTGCAGACTCCCCGTAGCCGAGCCCTCTCCGCTAAGCTCCTCCTGCGTCAGGACGGAGAGGTCGTTTCCGTGTAGCGAGAGGTTAACCGTGATGTTCCCGTATGTCTCGTTCTGTGCATGCACGTATAGTGACAGCTTGTAGCGCTTCTCGCTCACCGCGGCCTCAGTTGCTAGGCTGTAGCTAGTCGTTGTGAACACGGTGGAATTGAAGGATAGCTCCATCGGGTTCTCGGCACCGGCCTGGGTGAGGTGTGCCGAGACAAGAGTTGTCGCGTTCCTAGTGATAGACTCGGTGTCCGGGTCGTAGGCCGCTGTTGACTCGGAGGAGCTTCTGATCGCTCCGATCAGGCCGTCTAGCCCGGATCCCGAGCCGGTCACGCTCAGGTTGGCGGTGAATGACCCATTGCTCAGCTCGAACGCGCCGTGGCCGTCGAGGCTCGTGAGGTTCTCGGGCGCTGGGACACGGATTACTATGCTAGCGTTGGCCGCGCTGGGCGATAGAGTTATCTCTCCGCCAATCGACGACTCCTCACTGCTCGCGCTTGCCACGCTTGCTACGGGCAGGATTAGCGCGACCATTAGCGCTAGAGCTAGAACACTCTTCCACTTCATGCGGTACACCTCGGGGCCTGGAGACCGCCATGCGGGCGGTTGCCAGACCCTTCGGCGTTCTTATGTGTGGGTTAACCCTTATTTACTCTTGGCCCGAGCATATGTACCTCTGTTCTACTATATGAACATGCCGGAATCGTCTCTATTCGGTTTCTCCTCTGACTCCGAGGCTAGCCTGTATATAGTGTCGACGATTTCGCGTGCGACCTCCTCGTCGAGACCATTGCTCACCAGGTATCGGATAACCTCTTCCTTGCTAATACCCTTCTCAATGTACCTAGCTACCAGCTGGCTTAGGGTCACAAGCTCCTCCTTACTGGCTATCCTCTCGAGAACCCGGCTCGCCTTCTTCAGACTTATATATGCTACGAAGAGCGTCATGAGGCTGTCGTTAAACTCCTCCCTCGAAATGCTCCTAAGATCCAGGTCGACGGCTACACCAATATTGTGGTCCTCACCATAGATGTAATACTTAGCCATGGGCAGCTTGTTCGCGTCGAGGAGCCACCTGTAGAGGATTAGCTTGTCCTCGGCCTGGAGGTCCACGGTGGGTATCCCCGTCTCTATAACTAGCCTCGCCACAGGGACGCTCTTCAGAGTGTTTAACGACATGACGAGGAGCCTCACAGGGATCCTCGGGTGAGACGCTATGAAGTATTTGAGCTCGCCGTTCTCCCTCCTCTCCTCTAGAATTGTCCATCGGAGGTCTACGAAAGTCTCGGGCTCGTCAGTCCCCTCGACAAGCCACTTCTTAATGGTCTCGAGAGAAACCTCAACCAACGAAGTATCCCCCTACTTATCCGTTGGTGCCCGCAGGAACAAGTCTTTTCCGGTGGCGGGCCCGCCGGGATTTGAACCCGGGACCGCCGGCTTCTCCCGTCCCGCGCAGGGCGGCTCGCGCTTAGAAGGCCGGCGCCCTATCCTGGCTGGGCTACGGGCCCGCCGTGACGCTATCTTGCCCCGAGCGGGCTTATATCGCTTAGCTCCTTAGCTCTATGCTCTGTATGTCCATGAGGCGTAGGTCGATGACGTATAGTCTGCCCGCCCTACTATAGTCGCCTAGGAGGGCCTCCACGGCTAGCTTCGTCTCTAGGCTGGCGATCACGCCCACAGCTGGAGCTATGACCGGTATCATGCCCTCCTTCTCACGGCCGGGCGCTATAGCTCTCAGGCGAGGACCTCCCGGGGCCACGAGCATGACCTGGCCGTATAGCTTCTCGACGGCCCCGTGGACCAGCGGCTTCCCGGCCTGCTCCGTGTAGTCGTCGAGGACTAGCCGGCCACCCCAGTTGTCTAGCGCGTCGACAACTAGGTCCGCCTCTCCCAGGATCCGGTCCGCGTTCTCCCTGGTCACCCTCTCGTAGACGGGGATAGTCTCGACACAGCTGTTCAGGGAGCGAACCCTCCTGGCCGCGATAAACGGCTTGGGGAGGCCTATGCTTGCCTCATCATAGAGTATCTGCCTGTTGAGGTTCCCCTCCTCGACCATATCACCGTCGACCAGGATTAGCCTCCCCACTCCAGCGGCTGCCAGGTAGAGCGAGACTATGCTTCCCAGCCCTCCCAGGCCCACAACTGCCACCGTAGATCTCGAGAGCTTCTCCTGGCCGTCGGCGCCGAGCAACGGAATCTGCCTAGAGTACCGGGGGCTATCCGGACCGCACTGGGGGCGCACTCTATATCCTCCTCCACTCCGTTCTATCCTTGTAGTCCAGGAGGGCTACTCCAAGCTCTCTAAGCCTCTCCCGTATAGTGTCTGCTAAATCGTACATCTTCCTCTTCCTGAGCTCCCTCCTCACCTCGACTATGAGGTCTATGAACGGCTCAACAGACTCCCCCGCCGCCCTCTCAGGCGCGAGGATATCGTCTAGGACAGCGTAAACCCTGTTCATCTCCGAGAGCGCCCTATACGCGGCCCTAAGCGCCAGCAGGCTCTCGCTAGCCTGCAGCTCCTTGTAGTAGAGGTTCGTGAGCTCCCTGAGCTCCCTGATCGCCCCTGCATAGTTGAAATCGTTACTCATCTCGGCGTGCCACCTAGCCCGGATCTCCTCGACGCGGCTAGCCAGCTCGAGATCCCTATCGCTCGCGTAGTGAATGGGCTCCTCCTTCTCGAGCCTCCTCTGAAGCTCCTGGGCGACCCCCCGCACGCGCTCCAGAAGCCTCCTCGTCTGCTCGAGGCTCTGCTCGCTGTACTCCAGCTGTGTCCTATAGTGGCCGCTTAGGAGCCATAGCCTGAGCGTCTGGGCCCCCCACTCCTTGACGGCCTCCCTAAGCACGATTATGTTGCCCAGGCTCTTGCTCATCTTCTCGCCCTCAATAGTTAGGTAGCCGCTGTGGAGCCAGTACTTCACCCAGGGGGACTCCCCCAAGTAGGCCTCGCTTTGGGCCCTCTCGTTCTCGTGGTGGGGAAATATGAGGTCGGCCGCGCCACCGTGTATGTCGAGGCGCCCACCAGCGTATCTAGTGCTCATCACGCTACACTCGATATGCCATCCCGGCCTGCCCGGGCCCCAGGGGCTCTCCCAGCTCGGCTCCCCAGGCTTCGCCGCTTTCCACAGGGCGAAGTCGTAGGGCTTCTTCTTCTCCCGGGCATGCTCCTCCTGGCTCCACATCTCCAAGCGGAACCTTCCGCTTAGCCTACCATAGTCCGGGTACTTGTCGACCTCGAAGTAGACGCTGCCGCTCTCGGCCACATAGGCGAAACCCTTATCTATAAGGGCCTGTACAAACTCGATTATCTCCTTGATATGATCTGTAACCCTGGGGTGCACATCTATCCTGATAGAGAGAGACTCCAGCATCTCCAGGTAGTCCCTAGTGTACCTATCACTGATCTCCCGCCACTCGACGCCCTCCTCTCTGGCCCTGTTAATTATTTTATCGTCGATATCGGTGATATTCTGTATGTGGAACACGTCATAGCCGCGCAGGGAGAGGTACCTCTTTATCCCGTCGAAAGCCACGAACGTGCGCGCGTGCCCTATGTGAGTATAGTCGTAGGGGGTCGGCCCGCACACGTACATCCGAACCCTGGGAGGGCTGAAAGGCTCGAATGCCTCGAGCCTCCTCCCCAGAGTGTTTCTCACTAGAATCCTAGCCGGCACCCTGGGACACCTCCGCTAAGCCTGCTCGTGGAGGGCGCCCGCGAGCGTTCTGTAGAAGAGAGTGGTCCTGCACAGACTACTGATGATTACGTGCTCGTCGGGCCCGTGAATATTATAGCCTAGGGGGCCATAGTCGAACGCCTTGACACCGCGCGGGCTGAAGTGCCTGCTATCGCTCGCTCCAGCAGCCTCCACAAGCCTATCTGGGAGGCCGAGCCTCCTAGCGACCTCCCGAGCGGTCCGGATAAGGCCCGTGTCTGGGTCGGTATATAGGTATCCTCCCCCGCCCGAAACCCTGAGCTCATACTTCCCAGGGCCTATGGTAGCGTCTAGTACGCTCTTTAGAGTGTCCTCGATCCTATCCTTGCTCATGCTCATAGCCCGTATGTCTAGGTGTAGTGTGTGCTCGCCTCCCGATAGCGTGTAGACGTTTGGGTTTATGCTGACCCCGTAGTCGCTGTAGAGCTCGGTCTCGACAGGCGCCCGGACGAGCGGTACTATGCTCCATACAATGCTCGTGAGCCCCGGGTCGTAGCTGTGAAGGTCGCCCTCGCCCGGGGCTACCCCTGCTATCGAGGCGGTCCTAGGGACGACGTTGCCCTTCACCCACTCCCCGCTCAGCTCCGAGACAAGTACCTCGTTATCCCGTACCCACAGCGATGCGGCCACGAGGGAGTGCGTGTCAACGCTGGGAACGAAGTAGGCGCTATGCATGGTCTTTCTCACGAGGAAGCGCGTCTTGAACTCCTGCTCGACGCGCTCACCCCTCGCTTCCTCCCTGCCCGCCCGAACCGTTACTCTGGCGCTGAACGCGTTCCTCCGCCTCACGATTATCCTCTCCAGAACGCCGTCCCCGTTGACAAGGTGGTCTGGCCAGAGGTTCTCCTTCTCAAGCCACGAGGCTAGCCACTTAGCGCTCCTCCCACCCGTCTCCTCGTCGCCCGTGAACGCGACAACGATCGTTCCGCGCGGCGGCCTGTAGCCTGAGAGGGCGACGCTTATCGCCGCCACGTTGCTCTTGTCGTCTGCAGCGCCCCTGCCGTAGAGAGCGCCCTCCCTGACAAGGCCACTATAAGGGTCCACTGTCCACCCGGGCCCGGGAGGGACGACGTCGTAGTGGGCGAGGAAGAGGGTGACAGGTCTCCCGCTCCCCGCCACGCGTATGAGAACGGGCGCGGGCCCCTCGAGGATCTGGTACTCGTCCCCCGTCTCCCCGCGTATAGCTGAGGCTATAGCGGCCGCCTCCTTCATGCCCGGCTTTACACCGCGCACCGGATCGTTAGGAGTCGGGATTCGGACGAGGGCTGAGAGGAGCCTAGTAACCCTGGCGCAGTCCGGCGCGTGACCTTCCGCCTCCAACGCTAGAGTACCCCCGCGCCCGCACTAGGGTGGCGGGCTCGGTGATAAGCTGTGCTCTAGGCCTAGATCGTCCCTGCTATCCCGTCGCGTATTATGCTCACTGCGAAGCCCGCGAGAACCATGCTCATGAACTTGTCTATGAACAGGCTCCCATGCCTCCCTAGGACTCGGAGGAGGAGTGTGCTGGCCGCGAGTATTGGGTAGGCTACGAGTATGTTCACAACGCTGCTAGCTACGGCCGTCACTATGCCGTACCTATACTTGATATAGATCAGCGTCGTTATCGCGCCCGGACCGGCTAGTAGGGGGGTTGCGAGGGGGAATATTGCAACGCTCTCGCTGCTCCTAGGCATCCCTATTTGGATCTCGAAGATGCTGCTGACAGCGTATATGAGGAGGATTATCCCGGCGGCTATCTGGAAGTCGCCTATGCCCACGTCCAGTAGCTTGAAGAGGTAGTCGCCAAGTATTGTAAAGGCGAGGAGCATAGAGAGGGCGGCCGCTAGCGCTTTCCTCAGAACACGGGTCCTCTCATCGCGGGGGAGCCTAGAGATTATGGCTTGGTAGTACGGGGTGATTCCTATCGGGTCGAGCACTATGAACAGCATTATGAAGGGTGTATAGTCCATGTGGGCCACCTCACAGGAGCCCCTTCTCCTTGAGGAGGGCTCTCATACGGCTTACAGCCTCTCTGAGGCGCTCCGGCGGCTCGCCTACGAAGCTTAGGCGGAGGAACTCCCCTCCCCTCCTGCTGAAGTAGGTCCCGGGGACTGTGGCGACCCCCTTCTCCCGGAGGAGCATCTCCGCTAGAGCCTCCGAGTCGAGCCTGCCCCTTAGTATGCGCGATAGATCCACGTAGACAAACATTCCCCCGCCCGGCTTGACATATCTTGCCCCGGGAAGCATCTCATCTATAGCCTCTAGGAGCGCGTCCCTACGCCTAGCATACTCCCTGCGGACCATGTTGAGGTGGCTCATCCTAGTCTCATCGTCGCGGAGGTAGTGCTCCACAAGGCGTTGCGCCACTGAGGGAGGGCAGTAGACGGTCTCCTGTACGAAGAGTCGTATCCTCTCGACCGCGCTCTTGGGGCCATATGCGAAGCCGAGCCTCCAGCCCGGGATTCCCGGGTCCTTGCTGAAGGTGTTGAGCGCTATTGTGTGCTCGGGCGCGTAGTTGTAGATATAGGTGTGTTCTCCCTCATAAACCAGTGTTCTATAGGCCTCATCGACTATTATCCAGAAGTCCTTCTCGACGGCTAGGTCAGCTATGAGCCTAGCGGTCTCCCTGCTTATCACTCGGCCTGTAGGGTTGTCTGGCGTCACAATTATGAGTGCTCTCGTCTCGGAGCTCAAGGCCTCCTTAAGCCTCTCCTCCTCGGGCTGGAACCCCTCATCTATGCTCGTCTCAACTATGCGGACGCGAGCACCGGCATAGTCCAGTAGTGGCCAGTAGCCGAAGTACATTGGGTCGAGCACAACTACCTCGTTCCCTTCCGATACCAGCGACATTATGGTTCCGAAGAGGGCGCTCTGCCCCCCAGCGGTCAGGGTCACCTGGTCCCTCTCCAGCTCTACACCCCACCTTCTCATCTCCAGGATCACGGCCTCTATAGTGCTAGAGTATCCTCTAGACGGGGTGTAGGAGTACAGCTTCCTATCGTATGGGGCTAGGAGATCTCTAGCGAGGGCCTCCCTTGCCTCTATGGGCGGGGGTATGCTTGGCTGCCCCGTGGAGAGCATAATGATGTCGAGGCCCCTCTTCACCGCTTCCTCGCGTATCCTATCTATGCGCCTGGTGGGGCTCTCCCTGAAGGCGCCGGTCTTCGGGTTGAATCCTCTCATGCTGGAACCCCGTTATAGGGGCGGCCCGGTGGGCCGTGAAACTAAAAAGAGTGTTGAAGGCCTTCCTAGTTTATCCATAGTTCCTGGCCAGCGTAAACCGGCTCCTCGCCCCAGGGGAGCCCTGCCTGGTCCTCGGCGGTGTAGATGTAGACTAGAGAGCCGTGCCCGAAGTCCTCGGCCAAGCGCTCCGCGCTTACCGAGGCTCCATAGGTCCTCTCGAGGCCTGCGCCCGGCCAGGCCGCATACCTATATGGGTTGGGCCAGCCCTGGAGCGCTGTTATGTTCCCGTCGGCTTCCAGCTCGAGGGGCCCTGCGAAGACGCTGTCAACAGGGCTGAACCCCGCGATTGGCGGGGGCATCGCTATCATAATCTCGGTTTCATTCCCGATGAGTAGTCTCGCGGGGAACGCCCAAGGCTGGGGTCTCCCCGTATCTTCGAGGTAGCCCGTTAGCTCGTGCCGCTTCTCCGTCTTGTTCCAGAACACTGTCTTATCATCCACTACCAATACTCTCATAGCGGTAGGCGGGAGAGGCTGCACGGCCTCCACAGTTAGCGAGAGATTTCTCATGCCGGCCCGGATAGTTACCGTGGGGCTTGCAGAGTCTATCTCTAGGGATCCCAGCGGTCCGGCCGCTCCGCTCACCGTTACTCGCAGGAGTAGAGGGTCCAGTAGCTTTGTTATGTTGATGTTTACCCTGTCGAGCGCCGAGGCTCTTGGTCCTGCTGCGGGGAGCGGCCTTACTAGGCGTAGGCTAGCCACGGGGCTCTCCAGCGGTATAGTTGTGTTGGCCAGGGGGGCTTCGACCCTGTATGCGCGGATCTGGAGGTGGGCGCTGAAATCTATTCGCGCGTAGGCGCCGTTAAGCGCTGCGAGGAGTATCGCCCTGCCCGCTGTTATGAAGCGTGACGACGCGTTTAGGCTACCCTCGTAGGAGTAGAAGATCACGGCTTTGGACACGCATGACCCTTTGAGGGAGAAGGCGTGGTTTATGGCTCCGAGGGGTACCGGGGCTAGCCAGGTCTGGGAGTCTGTGCATATGTCCTGGGGCTGAGAGTAGCTAGCCCTGTAGCTTAGTCTCGCGTCGACTATTCCCTCCCAGACCAGGTCTTGGCCGTTTTCAGGGACAAGCTCCATCATCACTAGGTAGGCGTCGCCAACGCTCAGACCCCTGAGCTCGAGCGTGGCGTTGGCGACCCTGTAACCTCCCACCTTATTCTCGATGCTGGTTAGCCTGCCAAGGTAGGACCCGTTAACCCGTATCTCTAGTGGGCGAAGTCTTGAGGGGCCGGTCCGCATGAGATCTCCCGTTATGTTGATCGTTATGTTCGCTGAGAACAGGGGCTCCCCCACGCTGAGCGCGGGCTCCACCTGCACGTAGACAACCGGCTTCCCCGTCCACGGGTCAGCGCGGGGCGTTGCGGCTGGGTCGCAGTAGTAGCCCTTTTCTGGGTAGCGCAGTGGGGGCCCGTCTTCGGGGACGAGTAATAGTTGGAAGGGCCTGCAGGCTCCCCGGTAAAGGGTGATGTTTGTTTCCTTGTAGGGCTCGATAGGTATCTCGCTACCCACTACCCGGGTGGCGCCGCCCGCGAACCTTACTATAACGAGTCTTATAGTTAGGGGTAGGTCGCTTGTTATGGTGGCGATCACGCTCCCGTTAGCCTCGGATACGACGACGCTCGGGGGGTTCCTAGCAATAGCTAGGCCGTGCTCGGCCTCCCTTATGCTCTCGATCGTCGCGCGCCTAGCCTGCTCGTGGGCGGCGTATATTGTTGATAC
>WAOS01000071.1 GCA_015521185.1 Desulfurococcales archaeon
GAACGAAGATCTGCCTCTTCTTAGGCCTGCTGAAGCTGTCCACGCCTATAGGCCATAGGAGGTAGGGGGTCCAGGCCCCGGCCGCTACCACCGTCTTCTTCCTCGCCCTAATCTCCCGGCCCCCCTCCACAGTGACCCCCGCGACCCTAGTGTCTTGCCATGGGAAGGGCTCGCCCTCGACGCCGATAGGCCTCCTAGGCTCGAGTATGAACCCTGTGACCCTCGTCGAGAACGCGAAGCTCACGCCGTCCATACTCCTGAGCTTCTCATAGTAGTAGGCGGCTAGGCGGTCCGGCATGAGTATGCCTGCCTTCCTAACGAAGAGGCCCCCCTCAATGTTGTGGGCCCCCATTATCTCGGCCTCCTCGAGGCCCTCAACACTAACTCTGACGCCCAGGAGCTTCTCAAGCTCTCCCGCGCTGTAGATCCTATACTCGAGCCCCCTCCTCTCCGCCTCCCGCAGCCCGGGAGCCATACGCCTCCACAAGCGCTCGTCGAACATGAAGAGGTATCCGACGAACCTCATAGAGAGGTCCCAGCCGGACCGCTGGATATCGCTGTAAACGCTCACACTATGGTTCGCGAGCGCGAAGTTTATCCTATTCGTGAAGAACACCCTGAAGGCGGCCGCGCTCTTACTAGTGTCTCCCGAGGCCGGACCGGGAGCCTTGTCTACAATGAGGATTCTCGCGTTAGGGTCTAGCCTTTTGAGGTGGTATGCGGTTGTGAGACCTACTATCCCGGCCCCTACTACTATGTAGTCGGTTTCCATGCTGCTTCCCCAAGTGTCGATACGTGTTCTATCATGACAAAATAAATCGTGATCCTAGTAGTACTAGCTGTTAAGCTACCGGGAATCCTACACAGTAAGGCAGAATTGAAACCACGCGCATCGAGCCCATGTATTCCTCTTGACTAGATAAGACCGGATCCCGCCCCTAGGATTACGCATAAATCTTAATCCTTTTTGTTACGATCGGCCTCTTCTCACGCTCACCCTCTATGTATGCCCTAATCGCCGCCCTTATCAGCTCGCTCTTGCTCAGCTTCTTCTGCCTGGCAATATGCTCGAGCATCTCGAGCAGATCGTCATCCACCTTGAAGCTAACCACCCTCATCCCCATACTCTCTCACCCTAGTATCTACAGCACCCTGCACAGGAATCTCCTGCGGGCGAGTATTTTCAACCCTACTGGAGGACTGGCTATGTATTCTTCTTTGGACGAAAAGACTAGTCTGGGGAGTCTCCTCTCGCGAGAGGCCGAGTGGGATGCAAAGCCTTTTATAGGAAGATTGCAGTATTTCTCTTGGGTGGGGAAGACACTTGCCGACAGTCCATCTTTCCCTTCCAGAGAAGGTGTATAGGGAGCTGAAGCAAAAAGCGGCAGAGCTCGGTATTCAAGTTACCGACCTCATAAAGATCTATATCAACAATGGTCTCCAGACGGGTATAACTGGCGCTTACAGGCCGGTGAGTGATAGGAAGATCGACGAGCTTGCGGAGAAGATTGAGAAGCTGGAGAAGGAGGTAAACGCTACCAAGATATATACTAGGGGTAGGATGAGGGAGATCGAGGATCTCTTCACCTTCCTCCAGGAGAGGATAGACCAGATAGAGGACATACTTGGAGAGCTTATCAAGGAGAAGAAGGCGGTTGCCCGGGGGAGGGTCCTGCTGAGCGAGGACTAGCAGTGGACCGGCCTGCACCCCCTGCTCATCAGCCTCTGCCTTAGGCCCCTCCGTATCTCGTCGAGACTTACAGGCCTAGCTGTTCCCTTCTCGCGGAGCCTGCTCAGCTCCTGCTCGAGGTCTAGCTCTGTGACTACGCACGCCTCGTTGAGGGCCTGGCTTGCCTGTCCTATTCCGGCAGTATCCTCCACGAGCCTAGGGAGAGGGGTCCACTCCCAAGTCTTCCTCGCGTCAAGCAGGTAGCTCGTTGCTAGGACCGGGCTTAGGCGTACCTCTCTCGTGCCTCCCCGTATCTTAGTGGTCCCCGTCTTGCCCTCGAAGGCTCTTAGGGGCAGCTTTCCCGCCTCGCTTACGACTGCGTCTTCCACTTTTCTCGCCGACTCGTAGTCTCTCCTGTCGAGGCCGAAGACCTCTTCTAGCCCGTTCATTCGCGCGATGGACGCGATGTAGTCTAGGACTTGCTCTGTCGGTAGTTCTCCGTCCGCGCCGGGGCCCAGGATTGTTACGTGCGCCTCCAGCCCGCTCCTAACCATGGCGCTAAGGCTGATCGCGTCCGCCAGGGGGCTCCACAGGTTGTCCTCGCACCCCTTAGCTAGCATGTCGCCCCCAGTATCTACGCCTACAAGTACCTCAACTCCTAGCTCTCGCCTCGCGTCCTCGAAAGCCTGTCTCAGCCCTCTCTCTCCCTTAGAAAGGTCTAGGTAGATCGCCTTGACACCTAGGGCCCCTGCCACCCGCACTATCTGCGGCTTAAGCGTTGAGCCGTACCTCAGCGCGACTGTCTCGCCGTCGACGAGCGCTATGCTCCACCCTAGGGGCTCTGCTCCCGCCAGCATCTCGATTGGTATTGGGCCGGGGAAGGGGTCTACAGTGAATCTCTCCCACACGACGCTCCCCAGCAGGGCGTCAGCGCCGAGCCTCCTCAGCCTGTTCCACACTATGGAGGCCCCGAGAATGTCGCCGCCCCCGCCGGCGCCGAAGACGAGTACTCTACGGCCGCTCCTAGCAATGTCTACGAGTGTTGATCCCACTTACTGCACCCCGACGGGCATGAGCATAGACTC
>WAOS01000072.1 GCA_015521185.1 Desulfurococcales archaeon
CACTAGGGCGCCCGTAGTGCCGAGTGCGAGCAGGGTGTCCATGGTCGCGTAGCCCCGGAGCGCCGCCCGGACCGCCGGGGCGACGAACGCCTTGACCGCCGCTGCATAAGCTAGAAGCCCCCCGGCCGTGGCCAGGAGCTCGGAGCCCGCGAGCATACCCGCGGCTAGGAGTGCCAGCCCAGCTAGTGGCAGGGCTATTATCCTCGGCGGACCGCTCTCACCGCTGTCCTCGGAGGCTTCCACCTTCTCCGCCCGGAAGCCCGCGCGGACTAGCGCGTCGAGTATGCGCTCCTCCCCGGTCTCCTCCGGGTTGTAGGTTACCGCGACGAGCCCCTCAGTGTCGAACGTGCTCACGCCAACGACTCCCCTAATCCCGGAGAGAGCCCTCCTAACACCGCTGGAAGCCCCGCTCCGGAGCCCGCGCACACGATACACGACTCTGCTAGTGACCGCGTCGTATCCCAGCTTCCTTATCTCGCGGAGTATCCTGCTCCTGTCAGCCCCCTCCTCCAGCTCGATTCGCAGGAGGCCGCTGTTCGGGTCCACCACGGCATACCTGACCCCGGGGACCCGGTGGAGCGCCTCCTCTATGACTCTCTTACAGCTGGCGCAGTGAACGCCTACAAGCTTGTACCTCTCGCTCGCGAGGCGCTGGTCCTCGCGGGATATCCTAATCTTTGACAATTAGGAGCACACCAGGATAGTGTGTGGGGCCTACGCGTATTATCGTGGAGTATAGTCTCGGCGGCCCCACCCTACCTCCCATACTTCCAGGGTATCGGGTGGACTATCACGTCCTTAAGGTACCGGGCGAGCTCCCTGGCTAGGACGCCTGCTAGGTCCTTGAGCCTGCCCCTCCTCAGCTCCCTGCCTATGAATGATAGCCTCAGGTAGAACTTCCTGTAGGCGTACTTTATCATCCTAGCAAGGTCGTCCCTAGTGAAGTTGAAGCCCCTCATGACGGGCCTTATGGTAGTGTAGTGCTCCCAGTTCCAATCCTCTATTAGGCCGTGCTTCTTCGCGTACTCGAAGAGAGGGGTTCCAGGGTATGGTGTTAGCGCTGTGAACTGGGCGTAGTCTGGGTCGAGCCTTATGGCGAACTCTACAGTCCTCTTCATGTCCTCTATTGTCTCCCATGGGAAGCCAAGTATGAAGCTTCCCACTGCGAAGCCGCCTAGCTCCTTCTTCCACTGGAACGCCCTCTTTATCTGGTCTATCGTTATCCTCTTGCCTATCCTGTCCAGGGTCTCCTGCTTCGCGGATTCTACTCCGAAGTATATTGTGACGCAGTTGTTGTCGAATAGGAACTTCATGAACTCCCTGTTTACGTGGTCGACGCGGGCCCCACAGGCGAATGGCAGGTCTAGGCCGCGCTCCTTCATTAGTCTCACGTAGTCCTTGACGAACTTCTTGTTAAGCACGAGCTCGTCGTCGGCGAACACCACGTACTTAACATGGTACTTGTCCACAAGGTACTCTATCTCTCCAACCACGTTCTCAGCGGATCGGAACCTCACCCGGCGGCCCCAGAAGTAGCTGGTCGTGCAGTATATGCACCCGTAGGGGCATCCCCTGCTAGCCATCACGTGGGCGACCCTTATCGGCTTGCCGAAGAGCGTGTACTTCTCCATCGGTAGCAGGTGCCGGGCTGGCCAGGGGAGTAGGTCTAGGTTCCTAACTACGGGCCTTGGAGGCGTCACAACGGTCCGGCCGTCTCCTGCCTTGAACGCTATCCCCCTAACATTCTTGAGGTGCTCAGGGCTCATGCCGTGGGCCTGCAGCGTCTTGACCAGCTCCAGCGTCGTGAGCTCTCCCTCGCCCATCACCACTATATCGGCGCCCTCCCGGAGGGCCTCCTCATACATGAAGGTTGGGTGCGGCCCCCCAACGATAATGGGCACATCGGGCATCTCCTCCTTCAGCCTCTTGATAGCCCTGTACCCCCTCGGGGCGAGAGGGGTCAGCAGGGAGATGCCCACCACGTCCGGGCTCCAGCTCTTCACCTCCCGAAGCCACTCGTCCTCCTCGATCTCGAGAGTCGGAGAATCAATAATCCTGACCTTGAAGCCAGCGTTCTCGAGCACCGCAGCTATCGATGCTAGACCGAGCGGGGGCGCCTTCATACCCATAATCCTATAGATCTCCAGGTTGTGCACGCCAGGAGGGAGACTCAGCAGTACCTTCATACCCAACCCCCACTAGCAAAACAATAGAGACAAAGCGTATACGAGCAACAGTAGATCTATCACCCGTGCAAATACTCGAAGAATGTAGATGCCCCGCCAGAACAAGCCGGGGGGCACGAGCAATCGATAACCGTAGCCCGTAGGACGGTCCGCGGGACTACTCCGCCTTCCCCCTAGCCTTCAGCTCCCTCAACTCCCTCTTGAGCCTGTAGATCTCGTCCTCCAGCTCTCTCACCCTCTCCCTCGAGACCCCCTCGCGGGGCCGAGAGAACAGCTCGACTATCGCTACTACCAGGAACAGTAGGATGATTATCCAGAGAACCATCCCAATACCCATAAAACCGTAGTCTCCCATCAACTATACTCCACTCCTAACCTCTACGTAGAGCGTGTCAACCAGTACTAATATATCGGAGCCCGTACTATCCTGTCGGGGCTCACCTTCTCACCAGTCCGCCCCACTCTAGCAGGCTCCGAGACAACAACCACCAAACTACCCGGAGAAACACCACAAGATATAGCATAACGTGCCGCGAGACCAAGCCCTACAGCCGCGAACATACCTGGACTAATAATAATGGCAGGCAACCTCGGACCGGGTGCAACCAAAATCCGCGGCCCGCATAGCCGGGCGTAAAAATGCTTATCTCCACCGTCAGCAGGCTCTAATTTATAACCATCCGGCCCTCGGAGCCTTGAGAAGCGCACATGGTCCACAGTTTGCCCTCCTGTGGAGAGTGAGCTTACTAAACCGGATGGCATTCGAGTAGTGCCAATACCATTAATTAATATGCTTGCCGAGCAAATCTTTACAGTTACGAGCAAGCATGGGGGATCCGCGTGGTTGCTTGCTGGTCGAGTGCGCCGGAGGGTCTGCCTCTCGTTGTCTATCTGGATGAGTGTAGTGCCGACGCGGGCAGGCTGGCAGAGGAGCTCTCCCACGAGGTGTACAGGGCTGTCGGGAGATACTACGGTGTCCCTCCGCGGCATGAGGAGGCGGCAGCCTGGAGAGGGGAGCTAAATGCCCTCATAGGGGAGCTCCAGGAGGCCCCCTACGTTCTGTTGTTGGAATACCCGATTCTCGGGGGTCTAGCGAGGGCGGACGCGATACTGTTAGGCAGGGGCTCCGCGCTGGTAGTCGAGGCTAAAGGGTGGAAACGTCTCAAGATAATTGACGAGATCTCCGCTGAGGCCGACCAGGTCATTGTACCCAATCCCTGCTACCAGATGCAGTCTTACGTGTACAAACTAAGGTACCTCTATCCCTTCGGTGACCGCGTCCATGCTGACGGCGCTGTCTACGCCTACAGGTCTCCCACTCGGTGGGATATCCCCTGCAGGTGCGTCCTTCGTGGCGAGTTGCGCGGTCTCGCGGAGAAGATCCTTAGGGATGGCCCGAGAGAGGAGGAGGTGAGGCTCTTCATAGAGGATGGGTTCCAACTGAGGAGGGACCTCGTAGCTATCCTTAGCCAGGCCCTTAAGGAGGGCGTCGAGAAGGCCCTGGGAGAGATGCTCTCCTCAGGCTACGGTCTAGCGGGTGATCAGGCTAAGCTTGTGGCGGAAGTCCTGAAAGCACTTGAGTCCGGGGAGCGGTGGGCATTCCTGGTAGAGGGTGCGAGCGGCTCTGGGAAGACCCTAGTAGCTATCACTATATTTCTCGCTGCACTGGCGAGGGGGTACAAGGCTCTGCTTGGGTACGTAAACAATAGGCTAGTCAACGTCTTGAGAATAGCAGTTAGGGATGCTCTGCGTGGAAGTGGCGGGGAGGCAGTTCACAAGCTTATCGGCTTCAGCCAGGTGGGAGGCCGTCGCGGGAGTAGAGGGTTCTGCGAGCCGAAGTCTAGGTACGGTGATATAGATTTGCTCGTGGTCGACGAGGCTCAGAGGCTTACAAGGAATGTTGTTGAGACTTGCTTCACTAGGCCAGCCCGCGTGATAGTGGCATTTTATGACGACCGCCAAGTGCTCCTGGGCAACGAGGCAGGCACGGGCCGAGCCCTAGAGGAGGCGGCCAGGGCCTCCGGCAGGAGGGTCGAGAAGAGGCTCCTACCCTCCCCCGTCCGGGTCCCCCGAGGACACCTAGAGATGGTGGAGGCACTTCTCTGGGGCGGCCCACCCAGGAGTAGCCCCCTCAAGGTCAGAATCTACTACAATATAGAGAATATGCTTAGGGACCTCGAGGCCGAGAGGAGGAGGGGCAGGAGGATCGCCTTAGTCTGCGCATTCACAGAATCCGAGGGAGACAAGAACGACCCCCTCAACTGGGGTAACCCGAGGAACATCCGCATAGGCTACCCGCTCCAAAGCGGCTTCGACCACTACAAGGGGCTGGATCTCCGCGTTAAGTGGCTCATGGAGCCTAAGATAGAATACGCACGCTACTGGATGCAGAAGTTCCACGAGCTAGCTAAGCTCTACGAGAAAGACCCTGCCGCCCCAAAGCCCTTCAGACCCGTGCACGTCTGCAGCAGCGTCTACGGAGCCCAGGGGATGGAGGCCGAGGTAGTCGGAGTAGTATGGGGGAGAGACCTCGTCTGGAGGGGCAAATGGGCAGTCCAGCCCGATCCCATAACAGATAACATAGGAGGGAGGAAGAGCCTCCGAAGCATAGCCAGGAAGAACCCTGCCAGGGCTCTCGAGCTATTGCGGAATAGGTACTATATAATGCTGACACGCGCCACGCGCGCGATATACCTTTACTTTGAGGACGATGAGACCGAGAAGCACGTCCACGCCTGGCTAAAGAGCGCTGCGGGCGGAGCAGGAAACTAGCAAGTACATACACGAGATCCTCGCAGAGCACCTAGAAGCGAGGGGGTACAGGGCGAGGGAGAAAGCCCGCGACCCGATAAGGACGGGACGCCTCTTCCGGGCGAGATAATAGGAATCCCCGGGGGATCCCCCACGAGACTCTAGTCGTGCTAGAATTCCGAGCATAACCCTCTCCAACGCCGAGGAGCCCCCCAGTCCCGGACCCCATGCTAGCCCGGTGCTAGACTACGCCCGCGATAGCTCTGGAGGATTCTCATAATCAAATATATATCTGAATAGGCCCTGGCCGTGAGCAGCGTCTAGGAGATGTCTAAACATGGGATTAGGGAAAGCTGTGAGCGCGCTAATCCTCATAATCCTACTGGCAGCCGCGGCCCTATACGCCTCTCCGCAGCTCAGGGAAACCGTGGGATCCCTAGTCTCGGAGAAGCTCGGCAGGGGCGGGCCCGGGAGCAACGAGCCCGCCAGCTCTGGCCCGCAGACGGGAACTGGAGGGCCCGGGAGCGGCGCTACCACTGGGACTACCGCGCTGGGAGAGACGAGGAGCTCCCCGGCGCAGGAAGGCTCGGGTAGCGGGGCCTCGGGGCTGAGCCTGGAGGCGAGCGCCTCCAAGATAAGATATGATAGTGTGATGGAGAAGTTCAACCTCACAATAAACATTACCAATACGGGTACCGGGCCAGTAACCATAGAAGAGGTCGCGGTCGCAGGCTACAGCACCAGCAATATCCTAGAGGCGACCCCAGCGCTACCACTAGCGCTAGCCCCCGGAGAATCGGTAAGCCTAGAAGTCGAGACATGGGCTAGCATGGCAGCCCTCGACCTCTACGCGGATTACCCAGTAGTAATAGTGACCTCCCACGGCAACTTTACAATCTCGAGCGAGACGGTCCGGGCGCCGGGATGGCAGAGCGGGTACTGGAACGACGACTTCCTAGCTATTCTGACGGACAAGGTGTTCCTTGAGCTAGGCATGCCGGAGCCCTACGAGCACCACCTAAAAATTTACACGGGAGACACCGGGTACGGAGTGGCGACAACCTACGAGCTCACCTACAACATAACGGGGAACATACTCGCGAAGGTGAACACTACCATGCTCCTACAGGCTCTCGAAGACTTCATGCATCACAATAACATGAGCAACCTCACAATAGACAGTGCCCGGGCGAACGAGACCTACCTCCACATAAACGCCTCCCTGGCCGACAGCGAGAGCTACAAGCACGCTGAAGTAACCATAGTATACCTGGAGGACCAGGGCATAACCCAGATCATAACGAGCACCACCGAGGCCTAACCCCGGGGTCCCACACTGCTATCCAGGTTCTTGTTTTGGCGGTCCGCTGCAAGTAGCCCGTTTAGGGCTCTTGGGCCTCCGCTAGCCGGCATCGCGCCTTTAAAGCGAGGGACGTATTACCATATAAGGGGTGCCCGCGCTGTCCCGAGCCGAGAAAACCTCGAACACAGCCCCCTCGAGCATCACCAGAAACACGACGAGCCCCAACCGGCTGGTGCACGAGACGATCAACGAGGAGGACAAGAGGTTCATAGAGACCCCAGAGTTCCCCATCCGAGAAGTAAACGAGGCCTCAGCCAGGGAGAAGCAGGGAGGCGCTAGGCCTCCCCACTGGGAGATGGTCTTCTGGTGGACCCGCAAGCCCCTCGCCAGCGCTAGAGCAGTAATAGCCGGCTCCCTCCTACCAGCGGGCACAAGCCCGTGGGAGTTCAAGCAGTACCTACGCCTCAACGAGAAGGTCCCCCACAGGAAGAACCCCAACATCCCGCTCAGCTGGAGGGAGAGGTTCGAGAGGGCGAAGCTCCTAGACCCCTTCGCAGGCTTCGGCAGCATACCCCTCGAGGGAGCGAGGCTCGGCCTAGGCGAGGTAGTAGCGGTAGAGCTCCTCCCCACAGCATACGTCTTCCTCAAAGCAGTCCTCGAATACCCCAAATGGGCAGTCGAGAACCGACTAGCAAAACAGCTCGTGAGAGACGTGGAGCGCTGGGGCAGCTGGGTAGCGGAGAAGCTCCGCCAAGACCCAGACATACAGGAACTATACGACGATGACACCGCGGTCTACATAGGCACATGGGAAGTAAGGTGCCCCCACTGCGGAAAATGGACCCCCCTAGTAGGGAACTGGTGGCTAGCAAGAGTCTCCAAGGAAACAAGCAGCGAAGAAGAAGGCACGAGAACAGGCACATACAAGAGGCTAGCATGGATGGAGCCAGTCAGGGCAGGAGACCAAATCGCAATCCGCATAGTAGACCTCAACAAACAACTACACAAGAAAACCGTAAAAGCACGGGTCAACGCGAGCCAAGGCACAGTCGAGGTCAACGGCAAGACCTACCGGGTCCCCCAGAAAAACATAGACGCCAGAAGACAAGTAGCAACATGCCTACACTGCAACAACCAAATACGCAAAGGCCAGAAAGACTGGTACGTCAAAGAAGCAATACGAGACTGGAACCAAAAACTAGAACAATACCTCTCCGGCCAAATAGACCTAGAAACACTCAAGGAAACCGTGAAAGCCAGGCCAAGAATCCTAGCAAAAGTAAAGATAACCAATGGAGACCTAGAATTCCAGCCAGCAACCCGGGAAGACCAAGAAAAACTATGGAAAGCACTACAAAAACTAAGACAACACTGGGGAGACCCAGACATACCAACAGAACAGACACCATTTTATGAGTCAAGGCGGTTTATTTATTCGTATGGCTTTGATAAGTGGTTCAAACTCTTCAACCCACGCCAACTCCTAACCCTAATCAAACTCGTCAAACTCATACGAGAAACAGGAAAGAAAATAGAAGAAGAGAAGCGAAGAGAAGGCTGGAGCAGAGAGAAAGCATACAAATATTCGGAGGTAATAACTATATACTTAGGAATATCGCTTTCTAAGCACGTTGATTTCAATTCTCTTATGAGTCACTGGACTATAACATGGCTTATTCCTAACGAAGCATTAGCGATGAGA
>WAOS01000073.1 GCA_015521185.1 Desulfurococcales archaeon
CAAAGCGCTTGAGGAGCATGGTTACCTCGTTGCGCACGTAAAAAGGACTGTGGTAGACATAGTCGCCAGCAGGGGCGCTGAGGACGATATGTCTCTGGTTGTAGAGCACCCGGGCAAAAGGGGTCATGGCATTGTGGAGAAAGCCTACTACATGACACGGCTTGCGGAGACAATAGGGATAAGGGAGACGTACATAGTGGTTGAGACTAGAAGCGCGGAGAGGGACCTCGAGAAGGAGGGGTATAAGACCGTTAGGCCAAGGGACCTCCTCGACCTAATAAGGGAGACTCGCGGAGAGGAGGCTGAAGGGGGCAAGGAGTGACGAAGGGCTTCTTCCTCACGGGTCCCCCAGGCTCGGGCAAGACGACACTCATCATGAAGGCCGCGCGGTTCCTCCGGGACGCCGGATGCAGGATAGCGGGGCTGACGGCTCCAGAGATAAGGGCGGAGGGCCGAAGGCTGGGGTTCGACCTGTGCGATATTGAGTGCAGGAGAAGGTGGCCCCTAGCCAGAATAGGATGCCTTGGGGTCACCCGGGTAGGACGCTATGGCGTGTGCCGGGAGGCTGAGGAGGCGGCGGTCTACCTGGTGGAGGCTCTCAGTATTAGTGATATTATTGTTATCGATGAAATTGGGCCGATGGAGCTAGCCCTCCCTGGGCTAAAGAGAGCTATAATAGAGGTTCTCCAGGGAGAGAGGCCGATTATCGGGGTCGTTCATAGGAAGCTACGGTACAGGCACCCGGACATCTACAGTCTCGTGCAGAGACTCGGACCAATAATATGGGTGAGCCGGGAGGCCAGGGAGGAAGCAGAGGCTAAGATAGTCGAGAACGCTAGGGTGCTAGCATATGAGATATGCGGTAATAAGGGAGGGTAAGGCACTAATCATGATACCCGACCCCGGGCAAGCGATAGCCCCCCACGGCTTCGAGCCGGCCTGGCTCCCCGTGTTCTATAATCCGCGGATGGTATTCAATAGGGACGTGAGTGTCGTCGCGCTCAGTATCTACGTGGAGAAGATAGCCCCCCACAAGCCTGTGAGGGGAGTAGATGCTCTCACAGGAACTGGCGTCAGGGCGGTTAGATACCTCCTTGAGAGTAGCAGTGAGCTAGTGATGCATGCCAACGATATAGACCCCGCTGCGGTAGCAGTAGCGGGGAGAAACATAGAGCTGAACGGTCTCCAGGAAAGAGCGACTCTGCACCGCAGGGACGCTAGGAGCCTGCTATACGAGCTCCCGCGTAGCGAGCCCATTCTATTCGTAGACATAGACCCCTTCGGGAGCCCAGCGCCCTTCGCCCACGCGGCCCTCCGGGCAGCAGGCCACCGCGGCCTGGCTGCCTTCACTGCCACAGACCTCGCGGTCCTCGGGGGAGCCAAGAGAGCGGCAGCGCGAAGAAAATACTGGGCGACCGTGGTCAAGGCGCCCGAGCACCGCGAGATAGGGCTTCGAGTGTTACTCGGGTACGCCGCTCGCGTTGCCGCCAGCAGTGATAAGTCCGTTAGACCCCTCCTCGCATACTACGCTGACCACTACTATAGGGTGTTTCTCCTGGTTGAGAGAGGCGCGAGGAAAGCCGACAAGATGCTGGAAGAGAATGTTGGCTACGCGTTCTACTGTCCGGAGAAAGGCCTTACAGGCCTCGAGCCAAAGTGCGGCGACCCCACAAGGATAGGCCCCCTCTGGACAGGCCCCCTTATGGATGTGTCTTTCGCCAGAGACATGCTGCAAGCGGCACGCGGAGCCTTCAGCTATCTCCAGGCGGGCCATAGGCTTCTTAGGCTATTGTCAACGCTCATTGAAGAGGCATCCACGTGCCAGAGATGCATATACTATAGTCTCCCGAGCCTCGCTTCAAAAGCCAGGATAGGCCGCCTCCCAAAGATAATACGAGTGATCGATCGGCTACGCTCCATAGGCTACCCAGCAGCGAGGACCCATTTCGATCCTATGGGCGTAAGGAGTCCAGCCCCTCCGGAGGAAGTTATAGATGCTCTCGGCGCTGCCTAGACCTTCTCCTAGCTACAAGCCTGTTTAGCCACTCTTCGAGTCGAGAGCAGTTGGAGGGTGTGTAGAACTCGTGGTTTCCGCACTCCCTGAAATGGGGGCATGTCATGCATGGGATATCGAGAACTAGGTCCAAGCTTACAAGAAGGCCCTGATCCCTCCCACGGGCCTCGACAGGATACAATTTATAGGTCCTCCTACCGTCAATGGAGACCTGCTCCCTCTTGACAAGACCCTTACGAACAAGCCTAAGTACGAGCCTCGAGCCCTCTCTGCTATCGAGGCCGAGGCGCTTCCAGAGTATGCTCTGAAGAATACCCTTCTCCTCTCGTATGAGATCAAGCGCTCGCTTCTCCAGCTCGCTCAGGCCTGTCGCCAATCATACCACCCTATAGGGCCTCTCATCTATAGAGCACGCCGAGGTATGCACCAAGCCGTAGAATAGATATACCGGAGCAGGGGATTTATGAGTTCCCTCTAGAAAACGAGGAAACAATTAGAGC
>WAOS01000074.1 GCA_015521185.1 Desulfurococcales archaeon
GCCCAGGTCCTCTAGGAGGAGGGCGGCTACCGCCTCGCTGGCCCGGCGGAGCCTCCTGTGAGCCCTCACAGGGTCTCACCCCTCAGCGCGAGCTCCACCCCTATCGGGGCGAGGCGGACCGGCTTCCCATCCACTATAGCCACGGGTGCTCCACGGGCGATCTCCGAGACGACGAGCCTCTCCTCTCGGCCCCCGGCCCTCACAACCGGGTCCGCCGCGACCGCGATCCTGAGGCCTCCCCTGATCTCAACGCTCACCACTCTACCCCTAGCAACCGCACTGTACTCTAGGGGCCAGGGGGCGGGGCTCGAGAGGGGCTCAGCGGCTCTCCTGGCGGCCCTCACATTTCCTGGGTCTCCGCTTATCAGTAGTAGGTATAGCGGCTCGACGTCCCTAGCGGTGGAGTGGCCCTGCAGGTAGAGGCTGACCGGTCCGGCTAGGACGAAGTCGACCCCCACACTATACATTCTCCCGGTGACGAGGTCGAGACCCCAGAGAGCGTCGACGAGGCCTGGCAACACTTTGCACCACAGTGCATCGTAGGCCTCCAGGGGCAATAAGGTGGGCGCTAATGTCCCCGTTGAAATATAAGGTTATATTCTAATCCCCCGGCGAACAACAACTGGGGTCCACGGGCCCGGTATGGGCCGTGTGGGCCCGGCGGAGAGTGGTAGGGCCTTGCTGATAGAGATAAGGTTCCACGGCCGCGGAGGTCAGGGCGCTGTAACCGCGGCGAACCTCCTAGTCGACGCGGCCATACTCGAGGGGAAGTACGCTCAGGCGTTTCCCCACTTCGGAGCGGAGAGGAGGGGCGCCCCGGTAGTTGCGTTCGCCAGGATAAGCGATAGGCCGATACAGATACACAGCCAGATAGAGGAGCCCGACATAGTGGTGGTCCTGGACCCGAGGCTGTTCGACCTCGTCGACCCTCTCGAGGGCCTGAAGCCTGGGGGCTACGTGGTTGCAAATGCCAGGGAGAACCCGGTTAGTAGGGGAGACTACAATGTCTGGTGCGTCGACGCGACTAGCATCGCCCTTAGCCTCGGCCTAGTCGTGAGCGGGTGGCCAGTGGTTAACACTACTATGCTGGGAGCCCTCAGCAGGGCTACGGGTATAGTCGGCCTGGAGAGCGTTGTGAAGGCTATCAAGAGCAACTTCCCGGGCAGGCTCGGCGAGGCCAACGCGGCCGCCGCTGAGAGAGCCTACAGGGAGGCCAGGCCCTGCCCCGCCGGGCCTGGAGGGAGCGGAGGCTAGGATCATGGCTAGGATAGAGCCTGCGGAGACACTCTTCCTCGCCCCCCTAAGCAGGCCCGCCCCTGGCAGTGCGGGGCGGACCGGCACGTGGAGGGTGGTCAAGCCCGTGGTCGACCTGGACAAGTGCACCGGCTGCATGCTCTGCTGGCTATACTGCCCGGAGAACACGATTCTCAAGACTGGGGAGGGCAAGGTGAGGATAGACTACGAGTACTGTAAGGGATGCGGGGTATGCGCGAACGTGTGCCCGTTCCACGCCATAGAGATGGTAGTTGAGGGGTGACGAGACGTGCCTGTCATGGGTTTAACCGGTAACTACGCGGTCGCCCACGCGGTCCGCCTGAGCAGGGTGGAGGTCGTCAGCGCGTACCCGATCACGCCGCAGACCACAATAGTTGAGAAGCTCAGCGAGATGATTGAGAAGGGAGAGCTAAACGCTAGGATCATAAGAGTCGAGAGCGAGCACAGCGCTCTCGCGGCTGTCTACGGCGCTGCTAGTGCTGGTAGTAGGGCTTTCACCGCCACCTCGAGCCACGGGCTCCTCTACATGCACGAGGTCGTCTGGTGGGCGGCCGGCTCTAGGGTGCCCCTCGTTATGGCCGTAGTCACTAGGGCCATAGGGCCTCCATGGAACATCCACGTGGACCACCAGGACATTATGGATCAGAGGGACACGGGCTGGATCATAAGCATGGCGCAGGAGAACCAGGAAGTCCTAGACCTCACAATACAAGCGTTCCGCATAAGCGAGGACCCCCGCGTCTACCTCCCAATGATAGTGGGCCTCGACGGGTTCATACTGAGCCACACCAGGGCCCCCGTGGACGTGCCCGAGCAGGAGCTCGTCGACGAGTTCCTACCGCCCAGAAGGCAGCCCTATGTGATAAGCCCCGAGACCAATCTTGTGATGGGCAACATAGCGCCGGACGACGTGCACTTCCTAATGAGGTATAGCATGGCTGAGGCTATGGAGGCCGCTAAGAGGGTTATAGAGGAGGTCGACCGGGAGTGGGGCAAGCTCACCGGCAGGAGCTACGGAGGCCTCGTCGAGTGCTATAGGTGTGAGGATGCTGACTATCTCGCAGTAATAACTGGGAGCTGGAGCGGTGACGCCAAGGTAGCGGTCGACAAGCTCCGAGAGGAGGGGATACGCTACGGAGTCCTCAGGCTCCGCTTCATAAGGCCTTGGCCGGCCGAGAAGATAGCGGTGCACGCCGAGGGCAAGAAGGGCGTTCTAGTCTTCGATAGGGCGATAAGCATGGGCGGCTACGGCCCACTGTTCAGCGATGTCTCAGCGACGCTCTACGGCTCTAGGATTAGCCTTGAGGGCGTGATCGCCGGGCTGACCGGCGTGGACGTGAAGCCTAGGGACTTCGCCGAGGCGATGAGAAGGTTCGCCTCCGAGGTCGATGAGAAGGGCTTCGTCTACAAGCCTAGGGAGTGGCTTTTGCCCAGGAAGTATCGCGAGAACCCCGAGAAGATAAGAGAGGTGGCTAGGATATGGTCGTGAACATAAGGAAGCTCCCCGACAAGCCCTATATCATGCCGGGGAACGCCGCCTGCCCCGGCTGCCCGGAGACCATGGGGCTCAGATACGTTAAGATGGCTCTCGGAGACAACGTCGTACTAGTCATACCCGCCGGGTGCAGCAGCGTAATCCAGGGGATAGCGCCTAGGAGCGGCATAAACTTCCCAATACTCAACATAGTGTTCGCGGCGGCGGCCAGCGCTGCCAGCGGTATGAAGGCTGCTTTCGAGCAGCAGGGCAAGGACGTCCACGTGGTGGTCTGGGCCGGCGACGGTGGCACCGGCGACATAGGCTTCCAGGCCCTCAGCGGCGCGGCGGAGAGGGACGAGGACATCATCTACATATGTGTAGACAACGAGGCCTACATGAACACCGGTATACAGAGGAGCAGCCTCACCCCGTACGGTGCGTGGACGACAACGACGTGGACCGGGAAGAAGGAGCACAAGAAGAACGTTCCTGCAATACTCATAAGCCACGGCGTCAAGTACGTTGCGACCGCGAGCGTCGGGTACCCGGCGGACTTCATAGAGAAGCTCCAGAGAGCCTCCAAGATAAGGGGCTTCCGCTACATACACCTCCTAGCCCCCTGCCCGATAGGCTGGCGCTTCGACCCCGGCCTAACAGCGAAAGTCGCCCAGCTAGCGGTCCAGACAGGCCTCTTCCCACTCTACGAGTACATCAACGGCGTCTTCAGGCTGAGCCCCATAGCTAGGAGGTATAAGGACCCGAAGAAGAGGGTGCCCGTGACAGAGTACCTAAAGCTTCAGGGCAGGTACAAGCACCTCCTGAACAAGCCGGAGGAGATACGGAAGATAGAGGAATACATAGAGAACACGTGGCGCCTCATAGAGGCCCTCGAGAAAACGTTCACCGAGGAGGGGGGACGCGGAGAGCAGGTATTCCGCGCCCTCTAGCCCCCCGCCGCGCTGGGCAAACCCTTATTTCCACCGGGCTATCCCCCCAGCCCGCCGACCCTGTCCGGGACGCCCAGCTTGATAGCGGCTAGCAGAAGTCCTAAGCCTACAGCGGCAATAGCTAACCCAGCGATCAGGGACTTGTAGCTCGGTCCCGCGCTCGTCCGGGTACCCGCGGTGCTGTTGCTATTGCCTGAGACTGTTACTGTTATTGATGATGCGCTGCTGAGGCCGGAGGAGCTCTCCGCTTTCACCGTTATCTCGTGAGTTCCCGGTGCTAGGGCGAGCGTGTAGGTCTCCGCGCCCGGCTGTAGGGTGGCGACTAACTCGCCGTCGACGAGTATATGGATCGCCTCTAGCTCGGCTGCGCCCTCTAGGACGCGCCACTCGAGAGTTACACTCCCACTATTGAGGGTTGACCGGTCCGGCGGCGAGAGAATATCTATCCTGGGTGGGATAGCGCTTGGCTCCCTAGGGGCGAGGGCCACGTAAAGGCCTCCGCCTAGGAGCGGGTAGACCGTTGTCATTCTCACAGTATTGTTCTCCGGGTATACCCTGTAGTAGCCCCTAGGGTACCACACGTCTAGGTCTATGTCCCACGCGAGAGGGGCGAGACTGCTGATGTTCAGCCCCGTCTCCCGAAGAGTGCTTGGATCCGGCCTGAAGTAGATGTGTAGGGGGCCGAGCCTCCCCGTGTTGTTCGCCACTACTAGTATGGGCCCCACTAGGGGGTAGGGCAGTGGGCTTGCCGGTAGCTGGGGCTCGGTGTATACCCAGACCTTTGTGGGGCGGCTTATCCTCGGGGCTTCTATGGTGATGTTGTACCGGTCAAGCAGTATCCTATTGTTCGCCTTGTCTAGTACTGTCGAGACTGTTGGGTCTCCGGGGTCGATTATGTAGAAGACTGATTCTTCCGAGAGTGATACGCCTATAGGCTCGAAGTATATTGAAAACGTGACCTTATGCCAGCCAGGTTCGAGCCCGTACGTATCTATGTAGGGGGCCTCCGCGGGCTCGACCCACCAGCCCTCCCCGGCCTCGCCGCCCTTCTGCACTAGCAGTGGCTGGCTGTCGAGGTATACTGTTGTGGTCCAGTTGAGCCGGGCGGATCCGTTGCAGGCGCCGCCCTCGCCGGGGGAGGTGGCTGTCTCGGTTAGGTCGGGCGGGCAGTACCAGTATTCTCGGGGCATGCCGCCCTCGAACATGAAGCCCTCGCCCCTAATGTAGCGGGCCCCGTCGCGGGGGGTCGAGAGTATGAGTGGCGGGTTAGTAGGGTCGATTCGCCTCTGGGTGAAGTTCACCGTGGAAACGGCTCCGAGTGTGTCCTGCGCGGTAACGGTTAGCACGATATAGTCTACTGACTCGCCGGCGACCTCCATCTGATATATGGTGAACGCGATGTCGCCGTGAATTCCTCCCTGGTAGACGGTCGTGTTGCCCGGCTCCATCGGGGCGAGCGGGGTCATATAGTGCCCCGGTATGCCTGCGGATATGTTAGCTAGCCCGTCCGGGTCGTAGGCTTTAACTACCACTTCTATGATCTCCGTCGCCCAATAATCCCACTGCGGGTACACGAGTATTAGGATTGGGGGAGTGTCGCCTGGCCCCGCCTCCCCTATCTCCTCGGGGGCGGCGCTCGAGCCTACTAGCATGGCCGCGGGAGCGGTGGCTGAGAGGAGGAGTAATGCGATTACCACGGGGATTCTAGCGGTGTCTCCCAAGAGGGTGCACCCCTATAAAATCCAGGATGAATAGTATGGGTGTGATGTACGGAAAAGCTCTGAGCCGAACGCGCTGTCCCCCTCCAGCGACTCTATGGCTTAGCGATTCTGCCCGAGCCGGGAAGCATCTGGAAGAGTATTGGGTCGCTGAACGTGTTTATGAATTTGAGCTCGTCCTCCACGTGGACTATGTAGTAGGCTCTGGGGAAGGATGGCATATCGCTGCTAATCCTCTCCGCCATGCCCGGGGGCCAGAAGCTGTCTCGGACCTCCAGCGGGTCCCTCCACTCGAAGCGGAGGCTCTTGAACTCCCTCCTCGGCTCCCCGCCTAGGTGGGTGCACTTGAAGTAGAAGAGTATCTCGTGCCTCGGCCTGCCCTTCCTCTCGTTGAGCGTCTCAACAATGTAGACTAGCCGCTCCGGAAGCACGTCTATCCCAGCCTCCTCCTTCATCTCCCTTATCACAGTGAAGGGCAGGCTCTCGAGGAACTCGACCCTTCCGCCGGGCACGCTGTAGACCCCGTTCTTCTCCCTCTGGAGGAGGATCTTCCCGTCGCGCACTAGGATGCATCTACTACGAATTATGATTCCTAGGCCGTGCTTCGGCATCTTCAACGCTATCTACCCACATATCTTATTCTCCGATGGCGGAGAGTTTAGACTGTATCGGATCCCGGCGTAATACCTGGGATTCCCGCGTTAAACGCTCCGGGGCGGTGTTGCATATTGAATGGTGCATGGTTATGCCGGGCCTACTAGTCGAGATACTCGAGTACCTCGAGCGTGAGGGTCCCCAGGCGCCTGGGGATGTGGTAGCAGCTCTTAGGGCGCCCCGCTACAGGGTTCTAGCAGCGTTCCACTGCCTAGAGGAGCTGGGGCTAGCAGTGCCCCTCTATAGTAGAGGCTCCTACAGGATCTACCAGATAAGCGAGGCGGGCCGCCAGCTACTGAGGCAGGCGCAGGAGCAGGGCGGGCTCGCGCTAGCCCTACAGTCGGCCCTCGAGCAGGGGAGGCCGCCGGAGGCCGAGGTAGGGGCCTAGTCCCGGCGGAAGAAGCTGGGCGGCTCCTCCAGGTTTATGACAGGTATCACTATCCAGCCGGTCCGCGCCCTATCGGTGACCTGTATTCTCTCGCCGGCCTCGTCCGTCTTCGCAACTATGTACTTCGCCTTGTCAGGGGGTAGGTCGTCACCCTCGTCCTCGTAGTAGTAGATTATGGGTAGCCCATAGTACTTGTAGTAGTCCCTATACATCATTTGGACATAGTAGACGTGCCCGCCGCCCTCCCTCGGGTGGCGGTAGACGGGCATGACTATCATCCTACCTGCTAGGCTCGCCGCCAGCCTTACAAGGTCGCCGAGGCTCCTCACCCTAACCACAACGGCGGGAGGCACTTCGGGCGCGTCGCGCTCCCTCTCGGCCAACTCGTCATTCACCTCGCCAGCGCCATCATAGGGGGCATAACCCTAATAAAACCCGGCTGGGATAAGAGTGGCTATGGCGGGCGCGGGGGTGCCCGAGCCTGGCCAAAGGGGTCGGGCTGAGGACCCGATGGCGTAGGCCTGCGTGGGTTCAAATCCCACCCCCCGCACCATGACCCGCCATCCTCCTAGAGGGGTGCATGAGTGTGGCCGAGGAGAAGGTTACTGTCAGGATCAGCAGGGAGCTCTACGAGAAAGTCAAGAAGTATATCGAGGAGACCGGGGGCTTCGAGAGCGTGGACGAGTTCGTAGAGTTCGTGGTCGCGGAGGCGCTCGAGACGGCGGGCGAGGCCTTCAGCGAGGAGGACAAGAAGAAGATAGAGGAGCGCCTCAAAGACCTCGGCTACATGTAGACGGGGCAAAGCACCTTTACCCTCGAAACCCGCACTCTAGCACCCCTGGGGGCCGATGCCTGCCGGGCTATACGCCGGAGCCCTGGGCCGGCTACCCCCAGGGGATGCGGAGGCGCTGCGGCTAGCTCACCCCCAAGAAGGCCCCCACGCGTCAGCCATGGATACCCTGGGTGCCCACGATGAGCACGTGCCGTCTCCCAGCGCTCGAGGAGGCCGCGAGGGAGGTTCGCGAGGAGAAGACCATGGGCGCCTCCTGGGCTCTCTACAGGCTCGCCAAGGCCCTCATCGAGGAGGCAGAGGCGGGGGCGGACATCTGCTCGTGCCTGGAAGAGGTGGAGCGCCTCGTCGAGGATGCGAGCCCAACAATGGTCCCTCCCCGCTGGATCCCCAGGCTCGCCCTCGAGGCATGCAGGAGGGGCCATAGCCCCGCCGAGGCCGCCAGGGGCCTCCTAGACTACCAGAGCCGCGCCTTCCAGCTCCTAGCGGAGGCGGCGCGGACCGCCCTACGGGGAGCCCACACCGTGGTCACCCTCAGCTATAGTGGGACCGTTGAGAGGATACTCCACTCCCTCCCCGCAAGCACGAGAATAGTGGTCGCGGAGAGCAGGCCAGGCGGCGAGGGCGCAATACTAGCGAGCAGGCTAGCCGGGTCCAGGCGGCAGGTCCTCGTAGTGCCCGACTCAGCCCTAGCCCTCCACCTCGAGCCCGGAGGCACGGCAGTGATCTTCGGGGCAGACGCGGTCACAGGGGACGGATGCGTATACAACAAGGTCGGCTCGAGACTCCTAGCACTAGCAGCGAAGAGCCTAGGAGTACCCGCGTATTCCGCGTTCGACGCGACAAAGACTCTCCCCGAGGCCGGCTGCCGCGACCTGCGAGTCGAGGAGTGGACCTACAGCATTGAGGGGTGGGGCACCGTGAGGGTCCCCGTATTCGAGGCGATCGAGCCCGCCCATCTCGCGGGCTACATAACAGAGCACGGCATACTAGCCCCGGGCTCCCGGAGCGTCAAGACGCTCGCCAGGCGCCTAGTCGAGAACGTTCTAGCCTAGAACGAAGCAGCAACACGCTCCCAACAAGCCCAGCAATAATGGAGGCGTGCATCACCGTGCAGTAAGGACATATCACCCCCTCCCGGAGCTCAGCACCCACGAGCCTAGGAACCATGAGAGCACCCCCACCATAGAGCAACACCAATACCGCCGCCGGCAGCAGGCCCCTCCTAACAGCGGCCAGCAAGGAGGCCCCCAGCAGGGCCCCGAAGTATACGGGCGCGAGAACGTTGAGGTGAACCCCCAACAGCACCGCCTCCCGCGAGCTGTAGAGGAGCTCGCACCCGCTAGCCACGGGCGCAGAGGGAAGGCCCGGACCGCCAGGCAGGGGGCCGCTCGAAATATTCGGGGGCGACACCGGGCAGCCAATGCTACCCTCATACGAAGCAAGTGCTGCAACCCCAGCCAACAGGCCTACCACCGAGGCCAGAATGCACGCGGAGAGGGCTACCTCCAAGCGAGCCACACTAAATCTCCGCTACACGCGCGGGGCGTGTAAGTAGAATTTTAGCTAGAGGCTAAGCGTGGAGCCGGGTCAGACTTACGCGTTAAACACTGCCTTGCACAGCTATCTTGATAACCCACTCGCTCCGTCCCCACGGGTTCCTACAGGAACAAGACAGCGGCTCCAGCCTCATCTAAAGCTTCAGGCGTATTCCCAGAGGGATTCTCCGCTCGACCCTTGTATTTACTTGAGGTTCCCGAGGAGATTTTTATATTGAGTAGCATACTTCTATTCTCTAGTGGTAGCAGAATCTTGTCGAGCAAAAACGGAGTAGGAGGCATACTTGTCCTCTCCGCTTCTGCGCTCACTAAGGTCCATCCAGGCGCGGGGAGGAGCCCAGGAGTAGTTGATCTCCCAGTAGTCCGAGACCCCCTAGGATACCCGTTTATTCCGGGCAGTATGATTAAGGGTAGCCTGCGGAGCCTTGCAGAGCGGAAAGCTCAAGATAAGGTTAGATGCCTCTTCGGGCCAGACGTGTCAGACCCGAATAAGCACGCGGGAGCTCTAGCATTCTCCGATTTGTACCCTCTATTCGTACCAGCTCCCAGCATCGAACATGGCGTGGTTTATCTCACGAGCCCAGCTCTCCTATCCCGGGCAGCAGCACTACTGCGCGAGGCCGGGCGCACAGAAATAGCTGAGAGTCTCGAGAAACTAGCGTCCGGAGCTTCACGCGGGCCCGTGTTTACCGGACAAACGAAGAACAGGCGGGTGAGCGTGGGTAGCCTCGAATTTGAGATCCCAGAGACTGAGACTATGAGCCGGTCCAACCCCGAATTTCCAGAATCTCTCTACAACAGTCTCAACCCACTATACAATACTCTTCCCCCAAAGGACAGGATACTCGTCGTCCCAGAAGAACAAGCCGTTCTAGCAGTAGACGCGCAGCTCCTACGCGTCGCCAGGGTCCGGCTAGACGACACTACCAAGACCGTGGCTAAGGGAGGACTGTGGACCGAGGAATACCTCCCGTGGGGCACCCTGTTCCTTGGCGCCATATTTGCGACAGGCTTCAAAGGCTCGGGATGCGATAAGATCGGAAATCCCCTATTAGAACTCGTTAATATCATAAAGAGAAACAATAACGAAGAAACGTTTAGTATTGTAGTGGGTGGTAAGGAGACGGTAGGCTCCGGGCTTCTCCGCGCCAAAACGATCTAGGGGGATGGGCGTTGAGGTCCACGAGGAAAGCTAGGCAGGTAGCGGTCCGCCAAGCCATTGTACTCGAAAGAATAATCCATAATATGAAGACGAATAAGGGAGACGAAAACAAGGATAAGGTGAAGATAGCGCAGGGCCTCCGCTCCAGGGCAAGGGAGGCGCCCGGCCTCATATTGCAGGCGGGGCTCGCTTCCCTAATGACCCACCTCCTCTCCAAGTCCAAAGAAGAAGAGGTCGCCCAGGCCCTCGCAGCCCTGACAGGAAAGAAAGATGTAGAGAGCCTAGGCGACCTAGAGTCTGGAGAGGCTAAGGGCTACTCCACAATGCTAGCCCTACTCATCGACGCTCTCCGAGAGCTCAACCCGCAGAATAATCACTTCAAGAAGCTTGCCGAGAACTACAACACGCTATGCACTCTAGTCGCTATTAAGGATCTTCTCAACAATCCCGCGGAGGAGGCCAAACTATCCCGCGAGCTAACCCCCTACCTAGTCGAGCTTAAGAAGCTGGTCGAAGCAATAGTAGGTGAACAAGAGTGAAAATAGATAATAGTATTCTCAACAAGCAGCAAATAGACAAGCTCATCGAGAAACTGTTTGACACCATAACGCTGGAATACGTGGCGTACACGCCAAGCATGATAGGAGACTTCAACACAGAGCACTACCAAAAGATAAGAAGCGAGGACGGTACGGAGCACTACATGATAACCGGCTACCCCACAGCCAAGCCCATCCTGGGAAAAGCCCGCTGGCTCATGAGAGTAGCCATAGCAACTGCCCTAGGCCTCTGCACCCACCACGGGGCAGAGAAGGCTCTCCCAGTCACAGTATCGAGCGGAAGAGAGCAGTTGGAAATACCCCTCATACCATTCCTCCTAGGAGCAACACCCGCTCACAATACAGTCGAGACCGCATGGCGCGGCGTAGTAAGCCTTATTGTAGAGCCTCAGAACAAACTAATATACAACAGTCTGGATAACGTAGTAGACGAGGACTTCATACTCTACGATAAGGAAATGGTACGGAAAGTAGCGCGGAGGAAGGGAGGGTTTAGACTGGACTTCAGCAACGCTCCCACACGCTTCAGCTTGCTCGCCCTACGCGCTAGGCCCGGTCATAACGGGATTGACTTGGATAGTCTCGAGAAAAATATAGTGCCAATCAAGACCGGGAATCTAAAGTTCCACGCAAAGATAATCCTAGATAAGCATCGAATAGGACTTGCCCGCGAGAAACAACTAGTTATTGCCGGCCTTAACTTAGCAATCCTCTCAATAGCCGCGAGTCCTCTTATCCTAGGCCTCGGCAAAGGAGCGAATAGGGGCTTTGGCAGGTTCCGCCCCGAGAACATTAACTCTCTCTGCGCTGATATGAGAACAACAGAGGCAGGAAGAACAGCCTGCGAGTCCTTAGTAGACTTATCTCAAGGAGAGCCTGGAGCTTTGTCAAGCTTCCTCAAAGGGCTCGTGGAGATAGCCGATACATTTAAGATGCTAGGCAAGGGAGAAGAAGGCAAATGCGACAATAAGCGGTCTCACAAAGTTCCGTGGATCCCTCTCACTAACACCGGCATGGTCAAAGTCGTGCCTTATCGCCTGGCACGGAGTCGCAGGGTAAATGCTAGCCCCGTGAATCAGGTTATCGCAGCTATCGCTAGAGCCTCTATGAAGAATAAATGGAAGCTATTATGCGAAAAAGGCAAAAAACCAAGGGATAAGCTGGAGAAGCCGGGAACTCCTTATCATACGTGGCTACTAGGTCTTCCCAGGAGCCAGAAGTTCCCGAGAGGGCCGAAGGAAATAGCTGAGGTGCTCAAAACAGGATATCTACTAGTGGAAGGCACCCATGGAGTTATCTTCGCTAAGTATAGCACAAATGAGTTGCCGTGTAATGAATGGCCTAAGGAGCACTGGAAGGATATTGCAATAAGGGACTGGAGCAAACTGAGAGTTGAGGAGCCTAGGAGGCAGTCGCTGATCGTCGCGTTTCCTCTTCCTATACCTCTACAAAGCTACCGAGATCGCGATACTGCGAATACCAAGAACGCTGCGGGCCAGAAGCCTTCGGTGGCTGTTGTTGCGTTTCCCTCTTACGATCTTCTGGACTATCTCATAGATATCATAGACAAAGACAAAAATAGCAATAATAATAATGAGAAGCTTGTCCTGTATCACGCCGGACCCCACAGAGGGCAGAAATGTAGCCAGGTGCTTATCCCTGTGAGAGCGATCGCGTCTCAGATGGGCCAGATCGCGGGCAAGCCTATGGGTGTTAGGAGGGTTAGTCGAGGAAACTGCAGTACTACGAATTATAATATTACACAGAGTAACGAGTTTGATAGGCTCTTACGTGATGTCTTTGATTCGTTTGTAGAAGCTCTTGGGTGACTGTCGATGGGCGACAATAGTAGGCGGGGCAAGTGTTCTGGGCCTGGCGGTCCGCTCGGGGGCAGGTATTACTGTGCTGTGCGAGAGTCTATCAAGAATGCTATTGACAGTATTCTAGAAAAAAGAGAGGATAAATTGGGGAGCAGTGAGGATCTCGTTGAGAAGTTGAAGGATAATCTTCGGGCCGAGGTAAAGTATTGGTTCCTCTCCTCGGAGAGCGCTTGGAGGAGGGAGCTATCTGGGGCGCTGGGGTTTGCCGACAGCTTATTGGATGGAGTTGCTGGGGGCTTTGAGGATCTGTATGGCCTCGTGGTTGATCTGAGGTTTAGGCTTGCTGAGAAGGGTCTTGCGGGGAGCAGTAGCGGTGTGATGGCTGTGCTCTTGGAGGTCGGCCTAGCGTTCGACAGGCTATTGGGGCTCCCGTACTATCCGGGCTCCACCCTGAAGGGGGCTGTGAGGGACTCGGCGGAGAGTATCCTAAAGCCGGAGCCTGTTAACCTGCTCTTCGGGGAGAAGGACGGTGTTGGGGCTCTAGTTTTCTCGGACTCGTACCCGGTTGGCTGCTGGAAGGGTCGGTGCCTCGTGGTTACGGGTGACGTTGTCACCCCGCACTATTTCGTGCCTGGGAGGGGCCTTGTTGAGGCGGAGTACGAGGCTAAGCCCACCCCCGTGTTCCACCTCGCGGTGGCCCCTGGAACAGTGTTCAGGGTTGTCGTGGGGGTCGATTTAGGTAGGCTTAGCGATGAGGGTGTGAATAAGATAATTAGTGACGCCCGGGATAAGGGGCTTATCACTGCTAATGAGGCTAACCAGCAGGATAAGACGGGCATCCTCGGGCTCGCCGTTGCAAGGCTCATCGCGGCCGCGTTTGCAGGGGGAGTAGCGGCCAGGAGCGGGAAAGGCTACAACATTCTCCTCCCCGTAGACCCAGGAGAGGTCGAGCGGAACGTGATTGTAGGGTTCAAGTTCAGAACTAGAGGTGAGAAGGGTGGCCGCGGAAGGAGGAGGTACCGGTAGTATGAACGAGCGGAACTACGTCTCTCTTGCCTTAGCAGTGCTATTCCACGACCCAGCGTGGAAGCCCTGGGCTGTCACAAAATCCATAGAGGGCGAGGGAGCCAAAGGCCTCGATAAGATTCTCCGAGTTCTCGCGTCAAAAGTCGGGGATGAATGCTTAGAGAATGTTAGGAGGCTTGTTAGCATATACGATAAGCACCACTCTGAGGGGCGAGAGCATGAGAGGCAGGCACTAGTCCTTGTCGGAGTTCTGGAGTGCAGGCTCCGAGAGAGGGGCCTACGGGGCGAGGCTGATATTGTTAGGAGAGCCGGCGAAATGATCGCGAGGGGGGACAAGGTTGTTAAGTTAGCAGACACGGCCGCATCCGCAGCCGATAGGCTCGTCCTCTATAGTGTGGAGCAGGCATACAAGGATCTTACAAGCAAGTATCTGCAGGGAAGGAGGTTCGAGGGCCCAGCAGGGGCTCGCCTCCCCTTCCTAAACCCCTTCCACCCTAAGGACAGGGGAGTGCTCGAGATACCGGGCAAGATAAAGGCGGAAACGATCGCAGGATACATCGGCGGATACACGAAGAAGGTCGCCGACTATTATAAATCGGCGGGCAACAGAAAGCCTCTACTTCTCCTCAACCTCGCGTTCCTCCTCCTCGAGCCCGAGTGGTATAGGATAGCAGGTAAGAACTACGTGCCTGCAGCGGACACCCGGGTCCCAACTCACACCGTGTTCGACCACTTGAACGCGTCTCTAGCCACACTCCTATGGTACCTCCACGGAGTGGGAGAGCCGAAGGGGTGCCTGGCTATTGTTGACCTCGCAGGTGTCCAGGCCTGGATACAGGGGGCCCGGAGGCTCCGCGACAAGTGGGCGGCGAGCTGGCTCGCTAGCGTGCTAGCCTGGAAGGCCGTCGAGCCCCTTGTAAACAGGTACGGGCCCGGAGTGCTCGTGTCTCCCCCGGGGAGGCTCCACCCCCTCTACACGGCCATGGTCGCCTCCAGCACGCAGAAACCGCATGACCTGCTAAAGGAGGCAGGATTCATGAGCGACTGGCCCCTAGACCCCGGGCCGAGCAGCTACCTACTAAGCCTCCCCGAAAAGGAATGCGTAAACTTGAGAAACACTGTAATGCGTAGCCTGGGAGATGCATGGAGTAGTATAATCGGGAAAGCCGTGGAGCTTGCAAGCGAAGTCTGTCAGGATAAGGAGTGTCCTCTAAGCGACAGTGAGATAGCCCGACTAGCCGGGAGTGTGGATCCACCCCTCCTAGCGAGGGTTATAGTGTCTAGTTTAGAGCAGACACGGCCCCCACGCAAAGTTCTGGACGAAGCGCTTCAGATTCTTGATGAGGAACTGCGCGGCAAGCAAGTAGTGATCGAGAAGGCAAAGAACCTGCTCAACAAGGCAGCGGACCGGCTCCAAAGAGACACCATGCTTCTCGCATATTTCGACGCGTATAGAAGGCTGGGGACGCAGAGGAGCTACGTATCGCTAAGCGCTGGTCTCGCAGGCCCGGGATATGCTCGTCTAGCCACCAGGCTGTACGAGGCTCAGAACGGGAAGCCGCGAATATGCACTGTGTGCGGCAGGGCCCTGGCTGTTGTTGACGGGGAGCACGTGAGCGCGGGGAGCAACCGCTCTTCAGCAGTAGCGGCTGAAATAGGGAGTGACCGCCTATGCCCTTACTGCCTAGTGAAACGGTTAACAAGGAGGCTCATACTTGATGAGGGCCTCGGCAAGCAGCTCGTCGGGCTGGACCCTAGCGAGCAGGCTAGAGAGAAGCTCCGCTGGACTACTGTAGACGCGTACACGAGCCGCGCCTCCATTGCACGGGCTCTATCCCAGAGAATCGGTGATATCGCGGTCGCTCTAGTTGAAGATATCATAGAAGGGGCTAAAGGCGATAGTAGCCCTGTTGCCGCCGCGGAGGTAGAGGTATTCAGGCTTTTGCAGTGGCTTCTCAAGAATGATATAGCGCCTAGCAACTCATTCCTCTATCAGGATTTGAGGAAAAGTATCTTATCTAAGATCGACGTCATGCTCGCCGAGATAAGTGGTTGGGAGTCAACAGAAAATAGGAGGAGGCTTGCAAGCCGGGTCATTGACATTGTCGAGTCGCTCGTGCTCGAAGCACTGCACGATGACACCACGTGGAATGCTATAACAAAGGAGGATGGGAACGAGCTCAAGGAGTTCCCTAGGTTCACGCAATATCTCACGTCAATAATCGGGCAACTTAGGCGGGCGGCTAGGGCGAGAGTCCCAATAATATACATGGACGGCGACAATGTTGGTAAAGTGCTTGCCGGCAGGCTCAACCTGAAGCCTTGGGAGTACGCCTCCCAGGTTTACCGGATAAAACATACTGATGATTATGCTTTGGCGGCGAGCTTCGTCGCGAGAGCGTTGTTCGCTGCTCTAGTGGGAGAAGCTAGTAGAGAAGCCGGACTTGAAGATCTTACGACAATACCGACCCCGAGCTATCATTTCAGTGTTAGCAGGGCTCTCGCGATTCTCGCGGAGCTCGATAGGAGGACCGTTGAGGGGGCTGGTGGCGCAGTTATCTATGCTGGGGGAGACGATCTGGTGGCTGTCGCGCCTGCCAGTACCTATATGGCGGAGCTAACCCGGAGCGGGAACAGTGGGTCCGCCCTAACAAAGAAGGAGCTAACCGGTATACCTGCTCTCGAGGTCTTGAAAGAGGCTAGGCGTCACTACTGGGGGAGCGGGTTTGAGGGTAAGGCGTTTGCAGTTCTAGAGCAGCCTTCAGGTGATGAGAGCCGTGTTGCTTTGGCGTTTTCTCCGGCTCTCGCCGCTTATGGGAGGAGCGGGATAGTTGTGTACTGGAGGAGTAAGAGCCCGCTCTGGGCGGGTATGGGTCTCGCTCATAGGTTGCTGGACGAGAAGGACTCTGTTAGAACAATCCGGGGCGCCAATGAATCCCAGAAGGATACTATTATTGTGGCGAGCGACGCGGCCGGCGCGGTACCACTACCAAACGTCATCCCTGCAAGGGCCGGGCAAGGGCAAGTTGCTAGAGCTCTCAGCGCTCTTGAAGAGCTAGTTATGGCGGTTGAGAGGGGGAGAGCTAGTAGAAGCCTCATTTACGATATTGTCCAGAACTCGGCTCTCATTAACGAGCTTACCAAGGAGAAGAGGCATGGGCTCGCTGGGGCCCTCCTCGAGTCGATATTCTCGAGGAACACCAAGGGTAACGCGCGCGACGTCCTCCTTGAAATCGCTAAGCCTCTTGGAGGCGAGAAACCGCTCGTAGAGACCCTCATAAAAGTCTCAGCCTCCGGGGGAGGCGAGCTAGCGAGGCTCCTCGAGAGAACAGGGGCTGCGCAGGCGGGAGACTCGGGCGTGCTGATTTCGCTCGCAGTTGCGCTAGCAGTGGCCTATCGGGGCGTGTCTTCGGGGCTCTAGCGGAGGGGTGAAATGGGGATGGCGTGGAAGATAGTCGAGATCGAGGCTATAGACGCTCCCACCCTAACCGCTTCCGGCCCGGGCGGCGCTGGAGTCCATGGGCCTGCGGTCCGGATGGCGAGCCTAAGCTACCCTAGGCCTAGCATGCTAGCCGGCGCCCTCGCATCACTAGCTTTCCGGCTAGGTATCGCTGGCAGAGCGCCGGAGCCCGAGAGCGGGTTCGAGGACCTAGAGCACCTTCTCCGTGCGCTCGGCATTGAGAATCTCAGGCCCGGATTAGTGCGGGACGAGAAGGGTAACCTATACGTATACCTCGGAGCATCCTTCCTGCCAGAACTCGACTGCCTACTAAACACAATTCGGAAGCAGGCCGCCGACGAGAGTTCTAACCCCTTAAAAGCCTATCGTGACCTCGTTCGGGGAGAGGCGTGCCCGGGAGTTAGAGCGGTCAAAGAAGCGTACACGGGCATAGCTCTTGAGAGGAGCTCTAAGACAGTTAGGTCGGGCCTCATATACGAGAGGGAGAGGCTAGCCTATACGCCGAGAGCGAGCATTGCGGCTCTCGCCAAGACGAGCATCGGTTCTCATGTGAGGGGACTGCTCGCGCTCGGCGGGGACAAGGCTCTGGCCCGAGTAGTACTGCGTGAAGCCGGTCCGCCCAGCAGACTGTTAATGCGTGGCGAGGGCGAGGAGTGGCTTCTAGTACTCGCAGCACCCGCCCTCTTAGGGCTAGAGAGCGCCGGAGAGATACTACTGAATCCTCCCGTCCAAGACGAGCAGCTGCCGACAAGGCTAGCCCGGTCCCTACTGAGCAAGTACAGTTGCGCCGGAGACAGCGAGGCCCTCCTCGTGCCCAGAAACGAGTACGTCTTACAGGTCGTACTACCAGGTTGGAGCAGCCTCCTTAACAAGGGGAGAGGGGGCTACAGGAGGCCTCACATAGAGGTCCCACCCGGGACAATTCTCCGCGTTAGAGCATCCAGGGACTGTGTAGAAA
>WAOS01000075.1 GCA_015521185.1 Desulfurococcales archaeon
ATGTGTATAAGAGACAGGCCTGCTTAGCTTGGGCTACTACTGGCTGCGGGCTTACTACTGGGTTCTGTAGCTCGTCTAGTACGCCCTTTAGCTCGACTAGTAGCTCCTTAAGCGATTTTACTAGCTCTTTCAGCTCGTTCTTCCCGTTTCCTCCTGCTTCCTCACTCATCCCCCATCCCCCACATAATCATAATTTTATATATTATGGGGAAAAAGAGGATTAATGGTTGGGTTAGCCTAGAGAGAATAGACCGCCCTCCGCTGGTAGGGATGGCGGCACTACTCTCTCAACGACCAGAGGAGCGCCCTCCGGCGGCTTGATCTCGACCTTGATATAGTCGTAGGGGCCAGCAGCGTTATTACCAAGGTATACGATGACGAGAGCCTTCTCTCCATACTCTAGGACAGTGTCCTTGTCATTTGACACTATAATGACCTTGGCAAGTGGCGATCCACCCTTAGCGGCGGACGCGGCCTTCACGTCGCTGAGATAAGTTGTAAGGTCTATGCTAGTTGTCGTGTTAACGGTCTCGATGGCTTTAAAGGTGGCTGTTGTGTTGCCAGATGTGTAGTTGAAGCTACTTAGATACACGTCGGGATAGTAGTTGTCGGAGACTAGCAGAGATATCGCGGCTCTGTCGGGGTCTAGGTCTATTGGGTACTTGCCGCTTGAGGGCCTTATGGGTATTACTATGGCGTCCACGGTCTTGGTTTTGGTGACGTTAGCGACGACGTCACCATCTACCATGAGGGCGCTGCCAGCCTCCCCCAGGCTGGAGGAGACGGCCTCCTTGGTCTTCTGGGTGGCGGTTAGACCCATGTTTAGCGCGACGAACGCTAGCGCTGCTGCTACGATGACGAACGCTATCATAACGATAGCGGCCTCGATACCCACGATACCCTTTCTCGACCTCACGCTGGTTTCACCCCCTTTTAGGGGTCTCGGAAAAGACTGTTTCAATTACTGTTGAAAGCGCCTAGTCATGATATATTGGCTTGTAAAATTCGCCGGCGATCTACCTTTACAAGCCGGCCTCGCAGATGTTTCTCGGGCTGCTCGGCGGTTTTTACTTTGCACATTGCTATGAAGAAGGGGAATCATGTCCTTACGCTCTTGGCCATAGTACCGATAATTATCGGGGAGTACTGCTTCTACGTGCTCCCAACCAGGTGATGTTGCTCGCGGTTATAGTATGGGATCGAGGAGTAATTTCGCGTTATTAGTAGCGGATAAAGTCCCACCATTATCCCCCGAGCTAGCGCATAGTGAGAGGGTGATTTCTCCTATGGGGGCAAGCAGGTATGTGATCCCGGTTCTAATAGTTGCTTTGTTTATTCTACCGGTGACGGCTGGAGCAACCGTTGTTCCGCAGAAGAGCTTCTTCGGCGGGCCGCAGGTTACATTCATAGTATCAATAGACAAGGCGAAGTTTAGTCCTGCGGCTGTAGAGAAGCTGGGCGGCACTGTGGTGTATGTTGCCGATCTAGTGCCTGTGGCTATCGTTCGGGCGCCCCTGACTGCTGTAAACGCTCTTGCCGGTGTTCCCGGTGTTGTTCACGTGTCTCCGGACGGCGTTGTGAAGGCTCATAGGGTAAAGATTGAGGTGGGCCCCCCGAAAAAGGGCGGTAGCCAAGTCCTGCCCTGGGGCGTGGACTATATTGATGCTGAGAAGGCCTGGAGCATAACTAATGGTTTTGTCGACGTCAACGGTGATGGCGATAGCGAGATAGAAGTTGCCATAATCGACACTGGAGTCGATGCAGACCATGAGGATCTCTACATGAATATTAAATGGGGGATAGCTGTTCAGAACGGGAGGATATCGGGCAACTTCGACGACAAGAACGGCCACGGGACCCACGTGAGCGGTACAGTGGCGGCTATGGACAACGATATCGGCGTGGTGGGCGTTGCTCCCAAGGTCGAGGTCTACATGATTAAGGCTCTGGGCAATGGAGGCTCCGGCTCCTGGAGCGACCTGGTGATAGCTCTAGACCTCGCCGTTAAGGGCCCAGACGGCGTTATTGACAGCGACGGTGACGGAGTCGTAGTTGGGGACCCCGACGATGACGCTCCAGAGGTGATAAGCATGAGCCTAGGAGGGAGCAGCGCGCCCGAGGAGGTCCACGACGCAATAATAGCAGCCTACAACCTCGGCATAACCATTGTTGCGGCAGCCGGCAACGAGGGCGACCCCTCCCCCAGCTACCCAGCCGCGTACCCCGAAGTCATAGCTGTCGGGGCAATCGATAGTAACGGGGATGTGCCCAGCTGGAGCAACAGGCAGCCGGAAGTAGCGGCTCCCGGAGTCGACATACTGAGCACCTACCTGAGGGACGGCTACGAGACGCTGAGCGGCACAAGCATGGCGACCCCGCACGTCTCCGCGACAGTAGCACTAATACAGGCCGCGAGGCTCGCCGAAGGCCTACCACTCCTACCGCCTGGCACCCCTAGCGATATGGGGACAGACACTGTTAGGGGTATCCTCCACAGCACTGCAACTGATGCGGGAAGCCCAGGCTATGACGAGCTCTACGGGTACGGAATAATCAACGCTTACCAGGCCGTTCTGGCAGCGACCGGATAACCCTCCAAACACAACTTTTTGCATCTACCCATTACCAGACTCTCATAACTCTCCGCTTCGTCGCATAGACGCTGCTATAATCAGGATAAATCTGACAGTGCATTCCCACGGGAAGCCTGTACTCGCTTTTGTGGAAGGTTTTAATATATGGTTGCTGAGCGGGTAGTATGTGAGCACTCGCGAAGTGGGTGTTAAATAGTGAGAAGAGGAGTAGAGCAGAAAGTCCTGGCGACCGTGGCCATAATCATAATAGTTGTGGCCATCGCCGCCGGCGTTTACCTGATGGGAGGCCAGGAAAAGGGAGGAGGAGGCGAGCAGGCCCAGCCCTACAAGGTGATAATTCTCACGGGTAGCACCACCGGAACTTACTACCCGTTCGGCCAGACATATGCTGAGTATCTCAACAAGTACAGCAATGGGAAGATCAATGCCAGGGCTCTCGAGGGCAGGGCTAGCGTTGCAAACATCAAGGCTCTCTGCGAGGAGAACAAGGGCAACGCGGCTCTAGCGCAGAACGACATAGCCTACTACGCGTACCACGGTAGCACTATTGACGCTTTCAAGGGCAAGCCCGAGAAGTGTATTAGGGCTATCGGAGTCCTATACCCTGAGACCATACAGATTGTAGTCCTCAAGGACAGCGGTATAAACACGATCTACGACCTCGCCGGTAAGAAGGTCGCCGTCGGTGCTGAGGGCAGCGGAACCTACTGGAACGCTAGGCAGATACTGGAGGCTGCAGGCATATGGGACAAGATCATACCCGAGTACAAGAGCTTCAAGGAGGTGGTCGAGGACCTGAAGCTGAGGAACATTGACGCCGCCTTCTACACCGCTGGTATACCCACGAGCAGCATCGAGCAGCTGGCGGCCGAGACCGACATTAAGCTAGTGGAGGTGCCCGACGAGATCTACCAGGCTCTCAAGCAGAAGTACCCGTTCTACATCCAGCAGATAGTTCCCGCCGGAACATACGAGGACCTAGACCAGGATGTCAAGACTGTTGCAGTCATGAGCATGCTAATAGTTAAGGCCGACGTCCCCAAGGACATAGCCTACCTAATGACTAAGATACTCTACGAGCACGCCCAGGAGATAGCGAACGAGGTAGGAAAGACCAGCGTCAAGTACGTGAGCCTAGACCACGCGCTCGAAGGCCTAAGCATACCGCTACACCCCGGAGCCTACCAGTACTACGAGGAGAAGGGCCTCCAGGTCCCCGACGAGTTCAAGCCTCCGAGCAGCTAAGCCCAGGTTTGTTTCCCAGTATAGACCCCCCGGGCCCTAGCTGGCCTGGGACCCACAACACTATTCATCCCACACATATCTTCTAGGGTAACCCCTAGGGTGCCCAGGAGTCGTGCCGCCTAGAAGCGTCATAGCTACTACAATTCTAGTGCTAGGCGTGCTCTACCTAGCCCTCTCAGCTCAGGCCCGCGTCCCAACAGCCCGATACGGGACCCTAGTTATAGAGTGCGACGGCGCGATCCACAGGTTCAGGCTCGAGGGGGAAGTATACGTTATCTACAACTGGACCCATAGCGTTGAGGGAACCCTCATAATGGAGAAGTACAGGGCAGACCCGGATAGGGGGCTAGTACTTGTCCTCGCGGCCGCGAAGAGCTTCGGCGCGGGGCACCCCTACAATGCTGAGGAGCTCGGCGGCACCTTCTACTACAAGGGCGACCTCATGTACTACACCGCTAATGTCTCCATGGGGGACGAGATAGATATTGCCGCTCCCAGAGGATACGGTGGCAACATTACGGTTATCTGGAACGGGGCCAGACTAATGGTGTGCCCCTCATTCCAGGAGGGCTCGATAAGAGTATCGCCCTAACCCACGCTTTAATACATCACCGGGTAGCAGTATATCCTACAGTCGCCCCTCGACTAGCAACTAGAGGGGCGGCTCTAGCTCGTATCGCTCACCGGGTGAGCGTTGGTGTCACGAGAGGAGCAGACCATCGAAGAGCTTAACCCGTTCAAGATAGTTCAGATGAGAGCGAGGAAAGGGCTGCCCTGGATAGTTGCCTTCGGCCTGGCAATGTTTGTTGCTTTCCTAGAGATATTCTACCAGATGAACTTCTTCATGACCCTCGCCCAGTTCCTCGAGAACATAGGCCTAAAGGATTTGGCGGCTAGCTACAAGCAGACCCTCTATATTAGCAGTAGGAGCGTTATGGGCCTCATAATGGGGGGCCTCGTAGCGACCGGCTTCATAGTGTTCCCGGCTCGGAGGCCAGACCTGAGGCTGGAGGGCGAGGAGCTGAGGAAGTACATGGAGAAGTACGTCAAGAGAGTCCCCTGGTACGACGTAGTACTGGCGGCTCTCGCCATAATAGTCTTCGCCTACCACGCCTACCTAGGCCCCTACGTCGAGGCGAACGAGGGAGAGCTCCCACCTGGGAGCGAGAACTACGCGATACTAGCCACCATAATAGGATTTACACTCGTATACGAGCTGACAAGGCGAACAGTAGGTCCCTGGCTAACCCTAGTAGTGACAGCGTTCTTACTCTACTACCTCAACTACTGGCACGAGATAGGGCTCAACCTCAAAGGAGTGCTACTCTCATGGAGCAAAGACATGTTCTTCAGCAACTACGGACTATTCAACATACCGTTCCAGGTCATGGCTGCATACGTGTTCGCGTTCCTATTCTTCGGAACATTCCTGGAAAGAATAGGGATCGGCCAGTACATAACGAGGCTAATGCTCGGGATCTTCGGCAACAGGCCGGGAGGCCCGGCCAAGGTGGCAATAGTTAGTAGCGGCCTCATGGGGATGCTCAGCGGGAGCAGCGTAGCTAACGTGTTCACTACTGGAGTATTCACTATTCCAATGATGAAGCGCTCCGGCTTCCCCCCGGAGGTAGCGGGCGCAATAGAGGCGAGCGCAAGCACGGGCGGCCAGATAATGCCCCCAATAATGGGCGCCGCCGCCTTCATAATGGCCAGCTACCTCGGCAGGCCCTACAGCGATATAGTGATAGCAGCGTTCCTCCCCGCCTTCATATACTTCCTAAGCCTCTACTTCCAGATAGACCTCGAGGCTAAGAGGAGGAACCTCAAGGGGCTACCCCCAGAAATGCTGCCCGACACGAGGAAACTCGCAAGGAAAATCTACCTCCTAGCACCACTCGTCGCCATAACCCTTCTCTTAGTGATAAGACTGCCCCCACAGCACAGCGTCGTCGCTAGCCTAAGCATAGCGTTCATAGCCGCGATATGGGCGCTGGAAGACATAAGCTTGAACGCGAAGATAAGCTACACTGTAAGTCTAATACTGATAGCAGCTATAGCCTGGCTGGCAGGCATGAGCCTCCTAAGCGCTATCTACTTCACAGGAATAGCGTTCCTATTCCTCAGCGGGCTCCTAATATTCGTGAAGAGCCTGCGAGAGTTCGGCTGGGTGCTCTTCGACAGTATCGAGCAGGCGGTCCGGAACAGCATACCAGTCTTCATGGCGGCCGCACTTGCTGGCGTGGTGCAGGGGAGCCTCACGCTCACCGGGCTAGTAAGCGTGTTCGGGGAGAAGCTCATCGCCGTAGCGCACGGCAACATATACCTGCTCCTCATCCTCGCAGGACTCCTGAGCATAGTGGTGGGTATGGGCGTCCCGACAACTGCGAACTACGTCATAACAAGCCTCCTAAGCGCGTCCGCAATAGTGACGGCAGCAGTGAGCACCCTAGGGCTCCCCGAGGCGGCGGCCAAGCTAGGAGCACACATGTTCGTCTTCTACTACGGAATACTCGCAGACCTAACACCCCCAGTAGCGCTAGCAGCTTTCGCAGGGGCAACAGTTGCGAAGGCTGACTTCTGGAAGACGGCGGTTAACGCGACGAGGTTCGGATTCGCAAAGTACGTCTTGCCCTTCGTATTCGCGGTCAACCCGGCACTGCTAGTGCTAACAGTGATTGAGGGCTACATGAGCTGGGAGAGCTTCGCGTGGTCTCTCATCACTGTGACCGCGGTCCTAGTGGCGGCTAGCGCGGCTTTCGCCGGCTACTTTGGCGGGAGGATAGACAGCAAGTGGGTGAGAGCGGTCCTAGCAATACTGGGAATACTAGCGGTGAGCGGGAACCCATACCTAGTCTTCACGGCTCTGATCGTCAGCGCGGCCGTATATGTGGCGGCTAGGAAGGGGCTCCTAGCCGCCTAGCCCCTAGCAAGCATTTCCTGGCTAGTGTAGAGCCTGTAGAAGGCGCCCCTCCTCTCCAGAAGCTCCCGGGGCGGCCCCTCCTCTACGATGCGGCCCCCCTCTAGGACTACTACCTTGTCGGCGAGCCTCGTGACGGCTAGCCTATGCGCTATTATTATGCTAGTCCTCCCCGCCATTAGCTTGGCCATAGCGCTCAGCACCCTGCTCTCAGTCTTGGGGTCCACGCTCGAGAGGGCCTCGTCGAGTATGACGATGTCGGGGTCGCGGAGCATAGCCCTAGCGATGCTTATGAGCTGCTTCTCCCCAACGCTCAAGAGCCGCCCCGCCTCGCCGGCAGGGGTCTGGTAGCCCCTAGGCAGTCTCATGATGAACTCGTGTATGCCGAGCTCCTTGCAGACTCTCACAACATCCTCATCGCCGGCATCCGGCTTCCCTAGCTTGATGTTCTCCATGATAGTGCCTGGGAAGAGGTAGGTCTCCTGCGGGACGTAGCCTATCCGGCTCCTCAGGCTCCTCCTACTGATGCTTCTAGAGTCAATCCCGTCATAGAGAATCCTGCCCTTCTGCGGGTCGTAGAACCTCATGAGGAGGTTTGCCAGCGTCGTCTTCCCGGCTCCCGTATGGCCGACTAGGGCCACCCTCTCCCCGGGCCTTATGTGGAGGCTCACACCCCTGAGGGCCGGGTCCCTCCTCCCCGGGTACCAGAACCAGACGTTCTCGACCGCTATGTCTCCGCGGAGCCGGGAGATCCTGATTCCCTCGTCGTCCTCCACTCTCGGGTCGTCCAGGACCTCGTAGATCCTCTCTAGGCTAGCTAGAGCGCTCTGGAGGCTGTCGTACATGCTGACCACGTTGTTTATCGGGCCCCTTATCCTCTGAGCGTACTGGACGAACGCGACGACAACGCCGACGGTAGCCGCGCCCGTGTAGGCAAGGTAGGCGCCGTAGCCTATTACGATACTTATGCTTGCCAGGGTCGCTAGGTTCATGAGCGGCCAGAACACGCCCATATAGCGGGCGACCCGCATGAACGCGGATATCGTCTCCCTGCTGGCCCTGTCGAACTCCTCCTCAACCATGCGCTCTCTCCCAAAGCTCCTAACGGTCTCGATACCGCTAACGGTCTCCTCAACAATACTGCTCAGCTTGGCTATCCTCTTCCGGGTCTCCCTGTAAGCCCGCCTTATTCTGCCACCGAAGTACTTGGCTATGAATACCATGAGGGGTACGGTGCTCAGAGTGGCCAGCGTGAGCCTAACGTCTAGTATGAGCATTGCGGCCACGATGCCCACGACGCTGAGCATGCTCCCGATCCCGCCCAGGAGGCCACTCACGAGCACGTCGTTGACAAGGTTAGTATCGTTGATCAGCCTCGAGACAAGGTCTCCCGTGCTCCTCTCAGCAAAGAAGTCGAGCCTAGCCCTCAGCACCTTCTCCTCCAGGCTAGCCCTAAGCCTCCTCAGCACGCGCTGGCCGAAGACCTCGACATAGTATGTCTGGAGAGTCATGAAGAGCCACTGGCCTACGAGGGCTAGCAGGTAGAGGAAAGCGATGAGAGGCAGCTTCTCGTACCTCCCCGGGATGATATACTCATCTATAGCTATCTTGAGCAGGTATGGCGAGGCGAGAGTGCTCAGGCTCGAGCCAGCTATGCTAACAGCTATTATCAGCAGTATCTTCCGGTCCGTGAAGGCCTCCCTCACGAACCGGACTAGCAGCGAAGCGCTACTCCTCCCCGACATCCTCTCCACCCTCTACACTCTTCCAGATCCTGTAGTAGACGCCTCTCCTGCGGAGGAGCTCCTCGTGAGTCCCAATCTCGACAATCCGCCCGTCGACCATCACTGCTACCCTATCCGCGATCCTAGCCAGGCTGGGCCTCTGGCTCACGATTATCGCTGTCCTACCCTCGAGTATCTCCCCGAGATCCTCGACCAACCGCTTCTCTGTCTCAGCGTCCAAGTTCGACACGGGATCGTCCAGGAGCAGGATTCTGGGCTTGAGGAGGAGGGCCCTGGCAAGCGCTATCCTCTGCCTCTGCCCCCCGCTCAGGCTGATCCCCCTCTCCCCCACGACAGTATCGTACCGGTCCGGAAGGCTCTCTATGAAGTCTCGAATCTTAGCCTTCTCCGCCGCCCACCTTATCTCCTCTAGGCTGGCGTTAGGCTTCGCCAGGGCAATGTTCTCCCTTATGCTCCTGTTGAATATGAAGGGCTCCTGGGGGACGTATGCTACTATGCGGCGGAGGCACTCGCTCTTGATGTCTCTAACGTCTATCCCATCGATGAGGACCCTCCCCCTCTGCGGCTCGTAGAGGCGCGCTATGACCTTGAGGAGAGTGCTCTTCCCGCTCCCCGGCGGACCAGTTATGAGTAGCTTCTCCCCGGGCCGCACATGCAGGCTCACGCCGCGGAGAGCGGTCCGCCCTGTGTGATAGGTGAACCATACGTCCTCAACGATAACCTCTCCCCTGACCTCCTCGGGCCTGGGGCAGACCGCTCCAGGCCTGTCAAGGCTCTTAGGAGCGCTATCTATTATGGAGAACAGCCTCTGCGCCGCGGCCAGCGTCCTCTGTATGTCCCCGATAACGAATCCCAGAGCCCGGAGGGGCCACATCATGGTTAGCATGTACATTAGGAATGCGGCGAGCTCTCCCACGCTCAGAATCCCCGCGAGTATGGCCCTCCCGCCCAGGTAGAGCATTCCACCCATGCTAAGCCCCATCACGAGGAAGCTCAGGTTGCCGTAGATGCTGCTGATTCTCGTTGCCTCAACGTTTAGCCTGTAGAGCTCCTCGTTCTCGGCCTCGAACTTCCTATAGATGTAGTCCTCCACTGCGAGGCTCTTAACAGTCTTAATACCGGCTATGCTAGCGGTGGCGACGCTGGCGAGCACACCGGTCTGATGCCTTATCTTATCGTAAACGGGCCGGACCCGTAGAGCGTAAAGAGTATTGAGAGACATAACGATAAGGATAGTGGCAAGCGCCACCGCTGCCAGCAGTATGTTCATCCGAAGCATGTAGTATAGGCTTATGATTATGAGGAACACGCTGTATGCGAGCATCCTGAGCCTCCAGCTGAGGAAGCCGGTCACCCTCTCAGCGTCATTCGTCACCCTACTGATGAGCTGGCCCACAAGCGTCTTATCGAAGAACTCCATCCTCTGCCGTTGAATGCTCCGGAAAGCGTCCATCCTCAGCCTGTATACAGTGTTCTGAGCAGCCCTAACCTGTAGCATCCTAGCAGTGTAGCTAGCCGCCCCGCCGATGAGGCCCGCAGCTATGATGAGGAGGGCGTAGCGGACTGCTGCTTCCACGTTGCCCGGAACTATGCCCCTGTCAACCGCGTCCCTAATCAGGACAGGGATAATAGCGTTGGCATAGCTCATAGCCACGACTAGAGCCATAGCGGCGAGGAACCTATGCTTGTCTGGGCCCATATAGCTTGCTAGGCGTGCGAGCTGCGATGCCCACTCTCGGAGCCTGCCCATGCCTCACGCGCCACACGATATGTATCGGGGCCCATCATAATATAATCGAGGCCCGGACACGAGTATAACACTCCCGGGGGGCGCCCAGCGCCCTCCCGGGTGGGGGGCCAGACCCGCCGCGGCGCCTGTCCCGCCCCTCCCCGGGGGCCCTGGAGAGGGATGCCGAGAAAGAGAGTCTCCCGACCGCGTGCCATATGGGGAGAGCCGGAACACTGTAGCCCTCCAGGGCCCTCCCCGGGGAGGTGGCGCCATGAGGGCCGCGGCCATCGGGGGCTACCCCCCACAATCGCGAGGGGTGCAAGGTATTGGCGGAGCAGGCGCCATGCAGGATACTCAGGGTAGACCTCACCAGGGAGAAAACCAGCATCTGGGAGATACCGTGGGACGAGTGCAAGCTGTGGCTCGGCGGGAAGAGCCTAGCATACTACCTGGGATACAAGCTAATACCTCCGGGCACCGATCCTCTCAGCCCCGGCAATAGGCTGATATTCGCGGCCGGCTTTCTAAACGCGGTCGCGCCGGGCGCTAGCAAGGTTAGCGTTCTAGCGAAGAGCCCTCTAACGAGGCTCCTACACGACAGCCATGCTGGCGACTACTTCGGCCCCTACCTGCGGAAGAGCGGTCTAAACGCCATAGTCGTGGAGGGCCGCCTCTCCAGCCCGGGATACCTCTGGATAAGGGATGGAGAGGCGGAGATACGCAGCGCCGACAAGCTATGGGGGAAGACAGTATCGGAAGCGACCGACGCGATACGGAGGGAGACGAGCCTTAGCGCGAGCGTAGCGGCTATAGGGCCCGCGGGCGAGAACCTAGTCAAGTACGCTCACATA
>WAOS01000076.1 GCA_015521185.1 Desulfurococcales archaeon
ACTGATAGGAGCCTGCCCAGGAGCATATCCTATGATGGCTACCTCTACAAGTATAGGGCCAAGATGGTCAAGTGGGGCCATAAGGAGAACGGCGTAGCTAAGAGCCTGGCGCGGATACAGGTTCGTGTCGAGCGTAAGAGCGAGTGGGGCAAGTTCTACTGGGAAGAACGCTACAGGGACTGGGTCACGCTTAACACGCCAGTCTATAGGGAGTATGAGGAGCTGAGGAAGAAGTACCTGGGCCTCTACAATAAGCTGATCAAGGCCTCCCGAGAGCTAAGGCCTAGCCAGCTCCTAGACTATATTGCTAGGGAATGGGAGAGTATGAGGGATGAGGCCGAGGCCTAGCCTGCTCCTAATCCTGGTATTACAGTTCCTAGACGGTCTAACGACGATAGTAGCTGTAAGGGCTGGGGCACTAGAGCTGAACCCTCTTGTAAGACACCTGATCGTGAGCCCCTGGCTGCTCCTAGCCGCTAAGTTACTTGCTGGCTGGCTCATATGGCTCACGGCCAGGGAGAACTCCAAGCTTATCCTCCTGATACTAGTCATTTATGCTCAAGCAGTAATCACTAACTCGTACAACCTGCTAGTTGCTTCAAGCTAGTTTTGCAGTCGAGCTAGCATAAACGTGTTGCAGTCGAGTGTACTCGAGGGGTGTAATACTGTGGTTAAAGGGTCTCCAAGTGGTGCGCGGATAAGTTCTCAACAGGGCGACTACAACTTGTACGTGTATATTAAACGTGTTAGGCGCGGGTCTTGCACCTACTACTATCTTGTCGTCGAGAAATACCTCGGCAACGGCAAGAGGAGACCGATAGCCCACATCCCAGTTAGGAAGATACTAGAGGAGTTCGGGGTAATAGGGGCGGAGCCCCTATGGTGCGGGGGGTGGGATTTGAACCCACGCAGGCCTACGCCATCGGGTCCTAAGCCCGACCCCTTTGACCAGGCTCGGGCACCCCCGCACCTCGAGGGGCCTCCAGGCCCCTCCGGTGGAGGGGTTCATTTAGCTGAGAGTATTAAGGGCTTACGGTTACTCTTCAGCCTCCTCCTCTTCCTCTTCCACTTGTATTAGCGCAAGGATCTCCCTATAGACTCTTTCCGCAAGCCTCTTCTCGGTATCTTCCGCTTCGCGGAGGAGCTGTGGTAGCAGGTTTTTCACTGTCTCATCGATCTCTCCGGAGGGGAGATCTACTACTATTTTCCTTATGACTTTGGCTGCTGGCTGGGTCACAGCTAGGCGCACTATTGCTTTCCCGTTTATGGGTGTCAGTAGTAGGGCGCCTGCCTCCTCGCCTGCGTAGTAGAGCCTGTAGACGATGTCTCCTGTATCGGTCTCACCGGCCCTCTCGATCTCGTACTCCGGCTCGCCAGCCAGTATTTCGCAGGCCTTCTCGACGATGCTCTTAACCGCGGCCTGGACCTCCTCGTCGGGGACCCTCCTCCACGCCTGTATTGTGAGCGTTTCCAGTTTCCACTTGATGGTCCCGTCCGCGAGCTCGTATTCTACGGTTATTCTCACGACGTCGCCCTTATCGATCTTAAGCTCGTTAACGAGTATCTCGAATAGTAGGCGGTTGAGCTCTCCCGCGGCCCTGGCAACCTCTTGCGCGCTTATCTCGCCGCTCTTAATGCTGTCTTTTAGCTGGGCAAAGAGCACTCTCCTAACCTTGTCCGCGTATCTTCCTGCAATCACTAACCCGCTCCTGAGCACCGGCATTACCGGGCCACCCTCAATGTCAATTATATGGGAGGGCGAGGTTAATAAGGCTGGGAGGACGATTTTCACGATTACGACAGACCCGGCGTGAGGAGCCCGGCAGGGGGGCTCCTATGAAGGGCCCGACCACCGCCTGACGCCTAGCCCCTTCCGCGGGTCTGGGCGATGATGCATTCTCCTACTGCTCATTGAGGCGTTTCAGATCAACTATCTCGTCCTCTGGGGCCTCGTACTTACCGACGTTCTCTAGGTGCCATAGTATCTCAAGTATCTCATCCCTCTCACCATTGACGAACAAGACGCCTACATCATAGTTCTCTATAACACTCCCCAAGTAGAGGTAGCATGCCAAGGTGAGCTTTCCCTTCTTCGAGAAGAACAAGAGCACAGGCCTCTTTCCGGCCTCCTTAATCTTCTCCAGGTAGGGGAGGAGCGACTCTATTATTTTGAGTGCTACAGTACCGGTGAGAATGTAGCCTGGCGGCAGGACTACCACGTAGACAATGGCTTTAGAGAGTCTGGCGACGACCACGGGCGCCGGAGACTCGAACTCCGCCAGGTTCGCGTCGAAATCCTTCAACGACTCTAAAATCTTCTTGGCCTCCTCCAGCGCCTTCCCATAGTCTATGCTGGTAATCTCTTTGACGCCGCCCTCGCTCATCGCCTTGTCAATCACTGTCGGCTCGGCAAGCTGCACTGACACTCTGCCACACACCTCCAAGCCCGGATACCACGATCTACGGCTCCCCCGAGCACAGTAGCGTTACACACAATATATGCCTCCAACTACTCCCTGCTGGCCGGTCCCGAGGGAGAAGAGCATTGAGAGCCCGTACAGCACTCCTTATACTCCTAATACTAGTGCTAGCAGTGCCCGTAGCGAGTGGTGCGAGGATCACGCTCGAGGAGAGAATATTCCTTGACAGCCCTGGCTCTGGAGCTGTACCTGTAGCTACTAGCGTGTTCGCCGGCGGCACATATATTGCTGTGGTGGCCAGCAAAGGCTCTGACACGGTAATCTACGTGGTCGACCCTGCGAGGGGGGAGGTGGTCCTGAACCGTACCTTGAAGGATGCGCTCCCCCTGTGCGCTGAGGCCCTTGGGGATGGGAGCCTTAGCGTGATTGTCACGCCTGGCAAGTCCAGCGTTGAGGAGATAATTGTGACCCCCGACCTGAACGTTCTGAGCGGGCTAGAGTACAGGGCCGATCTTCCGGTAATCTTCTCCGGGTGCACCCACCAGGGACGCAACGTCCTCGTGTATGGAGAAGCAGTGGTTAAAGGGAGGAGCCTAGAGGCCTACGCTAGCATGCTCAACCCTGCCGGGATCCCCCTTGCAACAGCGACATGGGGAGGACCCGGAGACCAGATCCTGAAGGAAGTCGCCTCGGCCAATGGGATGATTGTCGCGGCGGTCTCCAACACGAGCTCCAACAGGGTCGACCTATACAGGCTCCAGCTTACTCCCGGCTCGCTCCTCCCAGTATACTTGGGATCAGCGCCGCTCCTGGGCGTGCTTCTGGACGCAATGGTGTTTGGCGATGGTGTCGCGCTCCTGGAGGCTACGAGTTCGACCCCAACCTCCGGATATCTCGTCGTCTTCGAGAACAACGAGAGCACTATATACCCGCTGCCCGGGGGAGGAGTTGGCCTCTCATTCGCGGGCGAGTCAAACGGTCACACAGCGATAGTCGGCTTCGTGCCTAACACAACTACGGGGCTCTCCGACGGCATGATAGCACTTCTCCGGACTGGCCAGTGGAGGCTCGAGGCGATAGACATAGCCTACGGAGCCAAGTCCGTGTCTTACACCTGCGGCACCTATGCCGGCGAGGCCTCGGTCATAGTAGCTGGCACGC
>WAOS01000077.1 GCA_015521185.1 Desulfurococcales archaeon
ATCCCCACTGGCCACTGATATGTCCGAACAGCCCAGCGCTCGATATGTACTTCGTCCCCGAGGTCGAAGAAGCGGAGAGGGTCACGCAGGCCGATGCAGTCCTTCTCGATAGCTTCCGCTACCTGCCTGATCCCGCAAGAGCATGCTACTGCCAGCATTGTAGGACTAAGTTCCGCAGGGAGTACGGGCTCGATTTGCCCGAGAAGATGAGCGAAGATGACGTGGCATTCCGCTACTCCTGGGAGTGGAGGTACAACGTCACTGTGAGAGCCCTTGAGAGGATGAGGGATGCGGCGAAGAGAGCCCGTAGAGACGTGATGTTCTACTATAATAGCCACCCCGCGGGCTGGGCCGGGAGAGGCAATATCGTTGTCATCAAGGCTAGGAAGTACTTGGACGCGGTGTTCGCTGAGGCGAGCGAGACCGACGTTCGTGGGCCAGGCCTGCTAACGATAGCTTCGAAGCTGAGTAGGGCGGCGATCGGGGATGGGAAGCCAGTATTCGTGAGTAGGAACGCGTTCTACGACCTACGCCCCGTGGCGAGCCCTCCCCCGGAGACCGTTAGGCTGGGAATCTATGAGATAGTCGCGGCCGGAGGCAATCCACAGGTCACAGTATTCTCCTCTCAGTTCTTCAACGATCCTAGATCGCTCGAGGCTGTAGAGGATGCTTTCGGGACTATCGAGAAAATAGAGTATCTACTTGTGGACGCAGAGCCCATTCGTTACATAGGGGTTATCTTCGACCATGAGACCCACGATAAGTATTACTGGAGAAGACCCGACTATTACATCGGCGAGATTGAGGGATTCGCCCTCATGTCTATGCATAGGAGGATGCCCTGGGAGTTCGTCGCTAGCGTAGACTTGTACAAGAGAGAGATCCTGGATAGGTACAAGGTAATCATAGCTGCTGGAACAGCAGTCGTGGATGACGAGGTTGAATCCCTCCTACGCGAATGGGTGGAGGACGGGGGCATATTAGTGGCGACACACGAGTTCGGAGTCATGAGGCCCGACTACACGTACAGAGAAGCCCTGGCTCTTCAGAGCGATATGGGGGTTAGATACGAGGGTCTCCTTTGGCTCGGCTATAGCTATCTTCACCTGGGCGAGCCCGGCGAGAGACTATACGATGAGATATGGAGGGGGCTCCCCTCAGCTATACCCTTCGGGGACCACAGTGCGGCCTTTACGAGAGACCGGACCGAGCCCCGCCTCGGAGAAGTCCCACGGGTTTACCCGCTCGACGGCGCAAGAGTGCTGGCATGGACTAGGCTTAGCAGGAGCGCGTATGGCTACGAGTACACACTAGGCAGGAGCACTCCCCCGCCAGATTCCAAGCTTAACCTAGCAGGCATCGTTGAGGCTAAGAAGGGCGCGGGAACCATACTCTACTACGCCCACCTCCTAGGCTACCACTACACGAGGCTCGGCCTGCCGGACTATGCCGAGCTATTCTATCGTCTCCTAGGGAGGAATGCTCCTCCCCCGCCGGTAGAGGTAGAGGCTCCCGAGACCGTTCAAGCAGAGTCGTACAAGCAGGGGGACAGGATAGTTGTACACTTAGTAAACCACACTTACAATCAGAGAATACTCACTGCCCCGACCGGTCCGAGCAAGCAGGCTCCTCCGCCCTTCGAGCCAGGATACATGACACACCCAATACGAGAAATAATTCCTGTTAGTGGGATCAAGATAAGACTGCGCGGGCTAGAAGCCGACAAGATTCTGGCCTACGAGGCGATAACTGGTGCGAACCTCAAAGTAGAGGGTAGCGGCGGGCTCATTAGCGTCACGCTTCCGACGCTGCACGAGTATGCCGTGGTGGTACTAGAGCCGAGGCACTAGCCCACCCTCTTCCTCACTCCACCCAGCACGTGCACAGGTTTATCCGCAGCGTAGTGCGCCGCCTCAACAATTGACTCGCTCATCGTTGGGTGGGGTAGCACTGTCCACTCCAGGCTCTCGAGGGGGGCCGCGTCGGAGGCAAGCCTAGCTATGAGGCCTATGCTCTCGCCCGCGCCCTCAAATATTAGTATCCCCCCTCGGATGCGGCCCTCCGCGTCAATATAGAGCCCAGCATAGCCACCTTCGCCCTCAATTCTGGACCTGGCAAGCGCGTCAACCCTTATCCTGACGAGCTCGCCCCGGAACCCTCGGGGCGGAGCTACTCTAGCTATCTCCGGCCTTATGAAGACCACCTCTGGTATCGCGAGATTCTCGGGGACGCAGGTCTCCCTGTCGAGAATATTTTCTGCTGCGACAAGGCTCTCAAGCATTGCCTTATGAGCGAGAAGCGGAGGACCCGTTATGTCGCCCGCAGCATACAAGCCCGGAGCCGCCATCATGTGGCAATCGACACGAACGTAACCACTAGAATCGAGCTCGGCCCCAGCCTCTTCCATGCCAGGTAGAACATTTGGTAGCCTACCTATAGCGACGAGAAGCTTATCGGCCTCAAGCACCCTCTCACCCCGGGGCGTCTCGACCCTCGCCCTAACACGCTCTGCAATGTCAATGCTGGATACGGTGCTGTTCGTGAGGACCTCGGCCCCGAGAGAAGTCAGTGCCCTCATCGCCGTTAAGCTAGCTTCTCTCTCCATAGATGGTAGTAGTCGAGGCATCATCTCCACAATCGTAACCTTAGTACCGAGCGATGCAAGAGTGAATCCCGCTTCAACACCAACATAGCCTCCTCCAACTATTATCATACTATCAGGAGGAGTCTCCAGAGAGAAGAAGCCTCTATTATCGATAATAGAGCCCCCGACTTCGACGCCTGGAAGCATCTTCGGCCTTGACCCTGTCGCCACAAGAATAGCCCTCTCCGCACACACTTCTCTCCCGCTAGACAGCCTAACGCATCTGTCATGCAACGATATTGCCTCGTCCCGAACAATCTCTGCCCCCCTCTTCTCAAGAAGACTCTCCAGGCTGCCGCGCACCGTAGATGCTACATGGCGAGCCCAGTCGAACACCTTCCCCGGGTCGAGAGAACCGCTCACCCAGTCCAGCTCAGATATATTAATCGAGATCCTGGAAGCTCTGAGGAGCGCCTTACTGGGAACACAGCCATAGTTAGTGCATTCGCCCCCTACTAGGCCCTTCTCGATCAGAGCTACCTTGAGGCCCTCGCTCGCGAGTCGAAGGGCTGCAGGATAGCCTCCGGGGCCTCCTCCAACGACTATAACATCCGCCGTGTTCGCGGTCAACCTCTTACACCGGTCCGACGGAGGGCGCGCTACTGTCTTTATTCGTCTTGTTATGATCCCTCCTAGCACGGGTGGTGCGCTATGAGTTGCCCGGGATTTGCACATGAAGAGCATACTGCTGACGTCCTAGTCGTGGGGCGCGGTCGAACGCTTGAGGAGGCGTTCGAGCAAGCGGCGATAGGTGTCTACGAGGTGATTACCGACACGAGAAGCGTGAGACCCGAGGGACGAGTAGACGTGGATGTGACAGGTATCGACCTCGAGAACTTACTCTATAGATGGATAGAGGAACTCCTGATCTACACGGATTCTGAGGGCCTAGTATTCGGGATAGCGAGGGTGTGCCGGATTATCCGTGAGGGAGACGAGTATCGGATAGTTGCCAGTGCTTGGGGCGAGCCATTCGACCCAGAGAGGCATGAGCAGCGAACTATAGTGAAAGCAATGACGTATGCCCAGATGGAGATCCGCCGCGAGGGTGACTGCTGGAGGGTGCAGTTCGTCGTGGATATCTAGCTAAGCCCAAATATCCCCCTCAGCTTAGCCGTACACTTAGGACAGAACCTATCTCCCTTTAAGTCGAGATCTACTAGACTATTACTGAACCTCATAACGCACGCAGGATTATCGCAGTGGCCCAGGCCCAGCAGATGGCCTGTCTCGTGCAAGACAAGCTTCGCCAGCCTCTCAAGGAGTTTATCCCCCAATATGCGGACGAGATAGACGCTGGCAACTCCAAGCTCGGGGCTTGCGAGTCCGAACACGAAGTTTAGCCCTGGAACGTACGCGTCTCCCGCAACAACCGCGACCAGAAGTCTCCTCGGAGGCGATACGAGGCTCCCAAACCTTTCCGCGAGAAATAGGTTTACTAGGTCGGCCCTGAACTGCATTCTATCAAAATCGTAGAGGGTGAGAGGAATATTCTCTCTCCAGACAGGCCTCAAGACTTCTGTAGGCACAGGCATCCGCTCCTTAACCATATCAGCCACAACACCGAGAATGCTATAGTCAACTCTTCCCGCGCCAACAAGCAGTATCTGCAGCACTAGTGATCCCCCGAGTTGGGTCACTGGCTCCGTAAGAAATAAAACAACAGACCCCATAAACAGCACTATGGAGCCGCCGTAGCTCAGCGGGAGAGCGCCCGGCTGAAGACCGGGCGGTCCGGGGTTCGAATCCCCGCGGCGGCACCATTAGCGGGCTAGCTTCTTCTCCAGCAAGAGGCTGCCCCACCGGTGCATCGTTTTATTGTCCCAGTACCGGGAGGGTAGTGGCTAGGAGGAGTATGAAGTGAGGGGCTTATCCCGTTTTACTCTACAGGAACAACATGCATCTAGGGGGTTAGAACTTGAGCTTGCAGAGAGAGCATAAGGGTAAGCGAGTTGTGCTCTATCCCGCCTACTTTGATGCTAGACTATCTCGTAGTAAGGGTCGAAGAGTTCCTACTAGCGTTGCTGTAAAGGGTGTAAGAGCAGAGGACATTGCGAGAGCTGCCGAGGAGCTGGGATTCGAAGCCTATGTTGAGCCCGGCGCGTACCCAAGGGCTTGGTGGCTCGACGATAAGAGGGTTGTCGTCGAGAAAGCGGGGAAGAGCAAGACAGAGATAATTCGTCTGATAGCCGCACGCCTAGCGGACAAACACCGGAGTAAGCGTAGGTAAAAGAGTGTATGGTATTATCTGGGAGGCTAAATCCTCTAAAAATCTCCAGAGCCGGGGATACTACGATATTACCGGGGCGGGCCCACGGAGCCTCCTCAAAGGGTGCGGGCTTAGGGTGGAGCGCAAAATTAGCTTGGGCAAAGTGGTGAGCGTGGTCAAAACGGGTCACGCGGTGGTCCGCCTCGAGAATCCGGGGCTCCGCGTCAAGCTCGGAGCTGAGGTGATCGACTCCCTGGGGAGGCCCGTGGGTCGCCTTGTCGACTTGATCGGCAGGGTGGATAGGCCATACGCTGTGGTCCGCATCAGGGGTATCACTCCGGGCGTGGGAGATACCCTCTTCATGGTGTTGAGGAGAAGGGTGCGTCGTCGTGGCAAGAAGGGAGGAGCGAGGGGGCGTAGGCGAAGCCCCGGGGCGCGGGGAGGAGAGCGTAGAAAACCTGTATCCCGAAGATTATCTGGGGGCCGGGGCAGTTCCCTGGCACGCCATGGGGA
>WAOS01000078.1 GCA_015521185.1 Desulfurococcales archaeon
CGTAATAGGTAGCGCCCTCACAGTGTCCTCGTTCACCGTTATGGCGGCCTACGCTCTCAGGCTCGCTAGGAAGGACGAGTACGACGAGAAGTATGTCGAGTATATTAGAGCAGGCTTCAAGTACGGAGCCATAGCCGCCCTAGTAATAATAACCATACAGGGCTTCGTCTTCGGCCACCTAATGGGCCACGCCATAGCCCACTACAACCCCGAGAAGTTCGCCGCTATGGAGGCCACAACCCAGAATGTGACCGCTGTCACGAAGTTCCTACCCGGGTCTGAGAAGCTTGTCGCGTTACTCGCGTACAACAACCCGAACGCGCCCCTGCCTAGCTACGACAAGATACCTAACGACTACTGCGCCTGCCAGGCTACACTGAACGAGGATATGGCCAGGATCGGGAGCTGCAGGCCACCGCTAATAATCCACTACCTCTACTACACGAAGATAACCCTCGGCATACTGCTCGGCCTCTACGCGGCGGCGATAGTATACTACCTCACGATTAAGAAGAGGAAGCCGGAGGAGGTGCCGCAGTGGCTTCTAAAGCTCGCCGTCCTGGCCGTAATCGTGGTACAGTTTGTCAGCTTCCTAGGATGGGCTACAAGAGAGATAGGTAGGAAGCCATGGACTATCTACGGAGTGATGACTGTTGACGTTGCTCACACGTTCAACCCGGCCAGCCCAGCCCTGGTATATCTCATAGCGCTGTTCTTCATCGCGGTCCTAGCAGCGCTGGCCTACGCCGTGTGGAGAGTGCTATGGACGCCTGGCAAGCCTGAGGTCGTGCCGGGAGAGGCTTAGAGGGGGTGATATGAGATGATGTGGAGCGTGTTCTGGCTCGCGCTCGTCTTCGGAATTCACATAGCAATGGTCAACCTGGGCATATTCCTAGCCCTAATAGTGCCCTACCTCAAGTACAGGGCTGACAAGAGCGGTGACGAGGGCCTAGAGAAGGTGTCATATAAGCTAATGAGGTTCTACGCCGCGACCTACGGTGTCGCCGGTGTATACGCGACAGCCTTCACCGTGTTCCTACTAAGCTTCTACCCTGACTTCCTCGGTCTCGCTGGCAACCTAGCGCTCATCCCGTTCGGAATAGCAATCACCATGATAACGGTGCACTTCTTCTCCATAGCGAGCTTCTACTACGGCTGGAACAGGTTCAGCAGGCCCACGCACTACACGATAGGATTCCTACTGGCCCTGAGCAGCCTCCTCATCCCGCTAGGGTTTAGAGCTGTCTTCGCGTTCCTAAACGTGCCAGTGGGCCTCCACTACGCCAACGGGAAGTTCTACCTAGACGTGACCGAGGCGCTAGGCAACCCCACACTGCTACCACTATACCTTAAGAGCCTGACCGCCGCGATAACCGCGGGTAGCATAGCGGTCCTTGGAGGCCTCGCATGGGCCTACAAGAGGACTGATGACGCCGTCTACAAGTCCGGTATTGAGAAGGTCACCCCTTACCTTGCCAAGGTCGCCGTGGCAGGCCTAATAATAATGTTCTTCATGGGCCTCTGGTACTCGCTATCGCTGCGGGTAGTGCCCTACAAGTTCAACAACGTCTTCGCCAGCCTAGGATGGAAGGTTGGAAACGGCGTGGCAGAGTACAACGTTGCATGGGTGTTCGTGCTGAAGATGATATTCTACATCTTCCAGGCCTACGTGATAATGTCGCTATACAGCGCGCTCAAGCAGGGCAAGATACCCGTGGAGAAAGCGGGCACCCTACTACTGGCAGGGTTCGCCGCGCTAACAACAGTCGTGCTAGGCGAGTACCTCAACGCGTTCAGCCAGTACCCATACTTCATAGCGTGCCTAGGCAACCCCAACGGCTGCGAGCAACTACAGGGAGTACCGCCAGAGGTCCTCAAGCAGGTAGCGCCCGCCCTAATGCTTACCAACGTGAACAAGCTAGCCCTTGTAGGCGGTGTGAAGGCTCTGACAGCTGCCTTCATGATATTCCTGCTGGCCGCGACCATCTACTTCTTCTACGTGGTATTCGTCAAGGAGAAGAAGTAGAAGCTCAACCATCTTTTTCCCCTTCCACTTCGCACACTCCTAAGTATCATTATAGGGGCTAAGTATTGGCCAGGGTTAGATACGAGGTAGCACGGGACGTATGCAAAGCTGTAAAAGCTATTCTCGAGTCCGGAGTATTCGAGCATATTCCCAGCGACAAGATATATTGTGTGAGGAGCCGGGGTTCACGCTCCACAGCTATAGCGAGGATCTACGGTCTTCCCCGGGCATGGATCGTGGCGCTCGGAAGCATGCCCGGCTATGTAATAGAGGTGATAAGCGAGAGGTACGATGCTCTCCCGCCCGAGAGGAAGCTAGAGGTCCTTGTGCATGAGCTCCTGCATATACCGAAGACATTCAGCGGTGGCCTCCGCCCTCATGGGAGACTAGTCAATGATAGCGCTGTTAGGAGGGTCCTAAGGCAGCTACGGAGGGCGGGGGCCCTCGAGAGAGTGCTAAGACTCCTCGAGGAGCCTTAGGATGCTTATGGTTTGGGAGTAGAGGGGGTATGCGAGGAGCTTTAGGCGGCCAGTTATTCTCCCGCTCTCCACGAGGGGGAGGAGCTTTCTGAGGAGGTCTGGCCCGCACTTCTTGTAGCCGTGGAGGGCCGATAGTATGAGGCTCTTATCCACGCTGAAGAGTATGCTGTACGCTGTGAATACCACGAGGTCCCACGCGCCTGCCTCCGGCGTGAATGGGGATGCCTGCTCGGCGTCAATTATCGCTATGGTATCTCCCGTGAATAGCATGTTCCCGGGGTTCGAGTCTATGAGCGCTATCCCCGCGCGATGTAGCTTTGCTAGAGCGCAGCCTGCAGTCTCCCACAGGGCGGGGTCCCGGCTATCCAGTATTGGCTCGCCCTCTAGGTACTCCCGCACCATTATAGGCCCGCCGGAGCTCCGGATCACCGCTATGATTCTGGGGGTAGGTAGCACTCTTCGTATTCTGCGGAGCATGACGTACTCTGTCGCCAGCCGCGTTGGGGCTGAGACGATCATCTTAGCGCCTGGAGGGCTCGCCATGCTTGCGGGGAGCCATTTCGCCTCTCTCGCCGCATATCTCTTAACGACCACCTGGCCCCGGGTAGTGCTGCAAACGTAGCTGGAGCTGAGTATTGATGGCCTCCTACACTCATGCTTGCCGAATAACTTTGATAGTACCTCGTCTAGCCCGTCCTCGTAGTAGCTCCCCTCCGGGAGAGCTACAAGGCTAGACGCGTCGTATCTCGGGGCTGGGCAGGCGATCCTTTTTATTGCGGGTAGAACCGTCGCAACAAGCCTCCGAGCGATCCGGCCGAGCCTCAAGCTAGCGACAGAGAGTATCCTCCTAGCCTGAAGCTTGTACCTAGCGTAGGTGCTCCTAGCTGCCTCCCTGTTCACCTTGCCCCCAACAAGGATGCCGCTCTTCTCGAGGAGATCCTCGTATTCCTGCAGCACCTGCTCGGAAGAAGCGTGGAAGAGCCCCCAGTAAGGGTCGCCCAGGAGCCATGACCTCCTCGCTGGAGCGTAGAGAGGAGACAGCAGCATCTCACTGATCATTCCGTCTACCGCCGAGTATAGGCCTAGCAGCTCCTCCGCAGCGACTCTTAGCCTGTACCTCTCTATCATCTCACGCAGAGGCTCGCCCCCCACTACGCGCGATAGTAGGAGGCCTGCGATATTCTCGCCTGCGAGGCTAACTCTCGTGTCGAGATCGAGGAGGGCGCGTGGAACCTGTACTCCATCGTCTAGAATTTTGGGTATGCACTGGTCGCACACGATGAGTGTGACCCTGCAGTCTCCGGAGCCCACTACAACTCGCATAATTGCCCTCCGGCTTCATTGTGGAACTAGCGAGGAATATACTTGGTTGTCGGAAGCCGTTTCAGAATAGTAGTGCGCGTAAACTACATAGAACCTACATATTTAGGATGCGAGAACTATCCTGTGACTTCCACGATGCTTGGCCGCTAAGGGTCCTAGGACTGCTATCGGGGGTTGGCGAATGGATGCTGCCGTTCAGGCGCAGCAGGTAGATAGCGCTCTTCGGAACTGCGATAGGATTGTTGCTCTGGTCGGCGTTCCCAATACTGGCAAGTCGACCCTCTTCACTGTGTTAACTGGCAGACACGCGACTATAGCTAACTGGCCAGGCGTTACTGTTGACATAGAAGTCGGAAAAATCCGGTCCGCTAAGGGGCTCCTATGTATTGTTGATCTGCCCGGGACCTACGGGCTCATCCCGTCAAGCCCGGAGGAGGCCGTTACGAGAAGGTTTCTCACCAAGTATAAGCCCGACACTATTGTTGTCGTGCTAGACATGAGCCAGCCCGAGGTGAGCTTCAGCCTCCTTGTTCAGGTTGTGGAAGCGTTCCCCGGCCGCGTTCTCGTTGCTGGTACTAAGGCTGAGCTGGCCCACAGCCTCGGGGTTCACGTCGACCTAGAAGGTATCTCCAGGCTTCTCCACGTCCCGGTTGTGAGGACGAGCGCGCTTGAGGGGGTGGGAGTCAGAGAGCTCTTGGACGCGATTCTCAGCGGTAGGAGAGGAGGGAGGCTTAGGATAGACTACGGCGTTCTCGAGCCCTTCCTCGAGCATCTGGAGAACCACCCCGAGAGTAGTGCGGCGGCCGAGAAGACCGGTTTTAGCAAGCGCTGGATAGCGCTGGGACTTATGGGAGGGGACGAGTATCTCTACAGCGAGCTCCACGAGCACGGTCTTCAGTCGCTCGCGAGCGAGGGCCTGCGCCTGAGGGAGGAGTTCCAGAGGAGGCACGGTCTAGACCCCGAGCATGTCATAGTGGAGAAGAGGCTCGAGTTCATTGAGAAGCTTGCGAGGGAGACAGTTATAAGGAGGAAGCCGGCGAGCAGTTTCTGGCAGAGGATCGCGGACTTGCATATGCACCCGATACTCGGCCCCTTCGTCAGCATTTTGGGCCTCCTCATAACGTTCATGCTGGTGTTCAGCGTTAACACGGGGTTCCCCCTGAATATCGTCCTAGAGTACCTAGGTCATCCCACGGCTGCCGAGATATTGAGCGAGTACAGCATAAGCGGCGTAATAGCAATGTTCTTCGACGCCCTCAGCTCCTGGGTGGTAAGCCGAGTGCCGGGACTCGTAGGGGACCTCCTAGGCAATGGAATAATAAACGGGGTAGGGTTTGTACTGAGCTTCACACCACTCATAGCAATGGTCTACCTGAGCCTCGCTATCCTGGAGGACAGCGGTATAGCGACTAGAATGGCTGTGAGCTTCCACGGCCTCTTCAGAAGGTTTGGCCTGTCCGGGAAGAGCGTGTTCCCCCTAGTTATGGGGCTCGGATGCAACGTGCCAGCAGTCTTCAGCGCCCGAGCCCTCTCTGAGGAGGAGCGTTTCCGAGCGGTCTTCGCGGTGCCCTTCATACCGTGCCAGGCTAGGCTAGCCGTCATAGTGGCTTTCGTCACCGTGCTCATACGTGGCGTGGCGGCCCAGGCCATGGCTGTCGTCACAGTATATGTTGAGGCACTACTCGCCGCACTACTGACGAGCTGGATCGCCGCGAGAATAGTGCAGCCCAGAATATATGCGAGGCTCGGGATCAAGGAGTACACGCCAACGCCCGAGCTTATAATGGAGATCCCCCCAGTCCACAGGCCTCATCCCAAGGTCGTCTGGTGGATGGTCAGGGACAACACTCTACACTTCCTGCGGAAGGCGGGCACAATCATATTCCTGCTCGCCATACTCCTCTGGGGAATATTCGCCTTCGGCCCCAGCGGCGTAGCGGGAACCGTCGAGGAATCCTACGCCTACCTGATAGGCGAGGCAGCCGGAAAGGTCTTGGCACCGTTCCACCTCAGCGACAGGGCTAGGAACATTCTTGGGACAGCACTCGTAAGCGGTATCATAGCGAAAGAAGGAGTCCTAACAACGATAGCGATAGCCACGGGCAGCGCTACCGATGCCTCCGCTGCACTAAAAGTCCTAGGCATAGGCCCCGCCCAGGCCCTGGGCTACCTCGTGCTGATAAGCCTCTACTTCCCATGCATAGCAACTCTCGCAGCAATGGTTTCAGTGCTCAAAAGTAGGGGGCTCGTAGTGGCGTACGCGATATACAGCTTCTTATTAGCGCTAGTCCTAGGCTACGTAACCTACTTGGCAGCGGCTGCACTCATAGGCTAAGGAAGTGGGCAACTATGACGCCTAGCATAGGGGAAATACTGGCTGCCCTCCGCGAGGAGGGCAGTATCGAGGGGGCGGCGAGGAGGCTCGGAGTCTCCAGGGGGAGGATGCGCCTATACGCCTATACCCTCGCAGGGCAGGGACTGCTAAAGCTTTCTCGCCCGAAGGAGTCCTGCAATTGCGGGTCCTGCCCGCTGAGAGGGCTATGCGGTATCACTCCTCCTCGTCGATCGCGGTAGGCGAGATCATCTCCCTCTTCTGGAGGACTCCAATACCAGCCCAGCTAGCTGCGAGCAAGACGAAGGTGAATCCGAGCGCGATAATCATCTTATAGTCGAGATGCCTAATCTCAACGGCGATTATCTCTCTTAGGATAGCAATCATGGCTGCCTCGATGACTATGCGGACCGGGAGGCTCCTCCTCCTGATAGCCACGGCGAGGGTTCTGAGGATATCTACCGCTAGGACTAGTAGGAGGGCTAAGTCTAGTATCGCTAGTATCTCGCTCTTTGACAACTGCTCCCTTATTGACTTCACGACCACGATATCGGCTAGCTTTATAATGCCGAAGAGTACTGTTAGTATGATCAGTATTGCTAGCAGGATCTCGAGGATCTCGGCCCCGTAATCTATTACCTCGGCCAGCAAGCGGAGAACCTGGCTATCCCTCCTCTTAGAAGGCATCCCCTACTTGGCCACCCCTAGAAAAAGGCGTAGGCGAGCGGCTGAAGAATAAAAAGGTTGAATGTCTCCTGGGTTCGCTAGCCTAGGTTGCCGTAGTTAAGCTCGTTCGCGTTGGTGCTGTACTGCAGCTCTACGCCGAAGCTAGTGGTCGCACCAGTAGTCCAGCCACTGCTGGAGACGAACTTTATAGCTACAATATACTCTGTTCCAGCTCCAATTGTGAAGTACGTGAGGGACGAAGTACCGTTGATCACGTCATAAGTCCCTATGATGTTGCCGTTGGTGTCAAGCAGTATGAGAGACACGTTGGTGAACATCGTGGTGTCTGGGGCGGTTATCGTCTTAAACTGGAAGTAGAGATCGCTGGTCCCATAGTTCTTGATTCTGAGAGCGTCTATGACGTAAGTGGTGCCCGGTGGAACGTCGAAGGTGAGGTTCGCGGTAGCTCCGTTGTGGCCGATATCAACAGTAATAGCCGTCCCGTTGATACCGTTGTTGCCCGCGTTGGTCCCGGCTTCGAACTTTAGTGGAGCACCCGTGTAGTTCACGTTTGTCGTTAACAGGTTGATGACTAGTACGCCGGCCTGAGCGGCTACTGCTACAGTGACTATTAGGACTAGCAGTAGTATTACTTTGTTCTTTCTAGAGAGCATGGCTCACCACCTATACCTGGCCCCTATTACTACTTGCATAGGGTTTTCGAGGCTTAATAACAGGTCGGTCTGTAAGCTTTTAAGCCTAATCCTTATACTGTTGCAAGCAAATTATATCTCTCCCCGGACAAAACCCCTGTATTAGTAGTGTAATTTAGATGTGCCTCGAATAGCGGGGACAGAGGTTATGGTTGTAGATTCGCGTAGGCTCGCCGCTACGATGTTTGCCCTGAGTATCACAGGCCTTGTTCTGGGTATTGCTATCTCTGTTCTACCAATTGTAAAAGTTGACATGGGCGGGGAGACACTCGAGCTTAGTATCGACACTGTCCGCCTCAAGAGCGTTGAAGTCTCGTCTTGGCCAGGCAAGTTCTTCGGCGTCCTCCTCGGCCTATACTTATCTACGCAACTTCTCCTACTCTTACAGATTTTCTATTATAAGACAAGAGTTAATCTCTCACTATTGTCCTCCTACACTGCGCTAGTAGTAAGCCTGATACTCGCGCGCAACATATACAGAATTACTACGCTAGTGAAGAGCGTATTGGAGAGCGTTCTAGAGCGAGTGGCGATTGCAAGCGAGGTATCTAGTTATGTAAACGATGTACCACTATATGTTATGCTTGTAGTTGGGATTGCTGAGGCATCTATCTCAAGTTATTACTGGCTTAGAAACCACAATAACAATATAGATATAGAGAGATATAGCACATACGCGGGCACCTCACTACTCCTCATGGCTCTCGTAGCATCTCTCTTCGCGCCCCACATAGTCCTTAACATTAGGCCTATTCAGCCTGTCGGAGTGAGTGTTGGATTGACAAGCGATGGAGTTCTACTTATAAGGGCTCCTGCGGATAGCGTTATTAGATATGTCGAAGTCTATGTTCAGACCGTTAACGGCAAGTACTATTTGGTGTATAACGGCTCGTTTAGATCTCCGAGTGAGTCAATCGATATATCTGAGGCCATAAGAGTTCTTGGTGGTGAGAATAATATTTCTAATATTATAGTTAGAATAATAGTTGAAAAAGACAATCAAATCTTCTTTTTCAATAAAGAATTGCCGATATCAAGTATAGGATCCATAATGCAAAAAATTGTTGATGTAGAAATTTATTATAACACGACCAATCTGACTATTTCTGTGCATGATGCCGTCGGGTGCTCGGCCATCCAATATGTAGAGGTCTTCTGGCACGTCTACAATCTGACGATTAAGACTTACACTGCCGGGCTCATATGTACCGTTAGCTTACCGAGCCTAGGCGGTCCGCTAACGGTCACAGTACACTATACTGGGCCCGATAAAAACCTGAGGAGCTCCTCGATAGTTATAACGTCGTACGGATCCTACGTTCTACCTATTAGGGTGGGAGTAGTTGGGTAGCCTGGGAGAGACTTGGGACTGTGTGGAGAGGGTGAGCCTGCCTGTCGAGTATGCTGCTGAGCATCTACTCCGGAAGGGGCTAAGAGTCCTAAGCACGCCTTGTCTAGTGCTCGCTATGGAGAGAGTAGCCCGGAAGTGTCTCGACTCTAGGACGGGGAAGACTAGCGTCGGCTATAGGGTTGACGTGAAGCATAGGAAATCCCTAGATCTCCCCGCTGAGGTTGTTATTGCGGCCCGCATATACTACTGGGATGAGCGCAGAGCTCTAGTCTATGTTAGAGTCGAGACTGTCGAGGGAGAACTAGTTGGTGAGGGCATTAACGAAAGGTTTAGCGTAGAGGGATAGATAATCAACTATTATCCCCGAGCTCACTAGGATTCCGACCAGTAGGTTAGCGTTGAAAGCCTTGGGGATATTTCTCGTGTCCCGCATGACCAGTAAGTCGCCTGCTAGCATGATTACTGAGCCCGCGATGACTCCGCCGACGCCAGCCATAGTGAATCCCCTTACTAGGGTACCTCTCAGCATTAGTAGTGCGCTCGCTACGTGGAAGATGAGAGCAACTATTATCGCTCTTGTCGGTTCGAGCACTGCCGGTATGCTGCCGAGCCCGTGGCGCCTGTCAAACTCCATATCCATAATGCTGTATATAATGTCGAACCCGGCGACCCACAGGGTTACACCTACAACGTAGTCCCATGGCACGGTCGATAGCGCCTCCCATAAGCTTCTTGCCTCGTCTCCGCTGGCCGCTATTGCGCCTCCTAGTACTGAGAACCCTAGTACTAGGCCGAGGTGCAGGTGTGGGAGCGGGTGCAACCTTTTGGCGTACGGGTATGTCATTGCGGTGACCCAGAGGAGCGGGCTAAGTATTAGGGCGTACCTGTTGAGGAGGGCTGCACTCGCATAGTATAGGATGCTTCCTATCGCTACAACCGCGTATGCCTCTCCAAGGCTGACTGCGCCGACGACCAGGGGCCTGTTAGCGCTGCGGGGGTTCAGCCTGTCGATATCGAGGTCCGCTATGTTATTGTATGCCATCGCGGCCGAGCGCAGGCCGAGGAGCGCGAGGGCTATGAGGACCGCGTCGCCCAGGCTAAAGGGGTAGAGGCTCAGTATAGCGCCCGCGTACGCGAAGGGCAGGCTGAATAGCGTGTGCTCTACGCGTATTAGCCGGGCTATAGCGTGGAGCTTGCTCCCAGCCCTCACCCTGCCGGGGTCCCACTGCGCCACTCGCGGAGCACCTCCTCGAATATCCTGTCTGCCACCCTCCTCGTCTCGGGATCCTCGCTCACTAGCTCCGGCCAGGGCCTCCCCCAGTTCTCCTCCGGAAGCTTCCTCGTCGCGTCGATACCTAGCTTAGCACCGTAGCCCGGCGCCTTCGCCGCTGGGTCTAGCGCGTCAGTGTGAGCGTCCGGGAGAACGATAACGTCTCTGGCCGGATTAACATTGCTGCTCACAGCCCAGATAACCTGGTTAATATCGTGGGGGTCAACGTCGCTGTCCACAACAACTATGATTTTAGTTAGGCTGGTCTGCCCCACGCCCCAGAGAGCGCTCATAACTTTCTTGGCATGCCCGGGATACCTCTTCCTAATACTTACGATCATGAGGCCCTGGAAGACGCCGTGGACCGGGAAGTTGACCTCCACCACTTCCGGCAGTATGACTCTCATTATAGGTAGGAAGATGCGCTCGACCATTTTGCCTATCACAGCGTCCTCCATAGGTGGCAGGCCGACAACGCTCCCATAATAGATGGGATCATCCCTATAGTAGACGCGCTTAACGTGCATCACAGGATACTTCTCCACGGGCTTATCATAGTATCCCCAGTGATCCCCGAATGGCCCCTCATGCGCGAGCTCTCCCTTGCGTATGTAACCCTCTATAACAATCTCGGCGTTAGCCGGGACGAGCAGACCGTTATCGAGCCTGTACAGCCTGACGCCCTTGCCGCGAACTATCCCGGCGAAGAGGTACTTATCCATAGGGTAGGGGACGGGGGCGACCCCCGTGAACATGGTTCCGATATCGCTGCCTATAGCGATGGCTACGGGCATTCTGCCTTCACTGTCGAAGTAGGCTTGCGCCCCTCTCTTGTGTATCTGCCAGTGAACCACGGCTCTTTTACCGTCGAGTAGCATGACGCGGTAAACGCCCATGTTGTAGACCCCTAGGCGGGGATCACGGGTTATGACTAGGGGGAAGGTTAGGTATCTTCCCCCATCGCGGGGCCAAGTCTTGAAAGCCGGGATCCTATTGAGAGGCTCCTCGTTCGCTTCAACCTCGTTCTCCGTGAAAGCCGCCCTCTTGGATAAGCTAGGAGTATACCTCGCCATCTCCCCCACGCCGCGAAGGGCGCGGAGCTTCTCTCCCACGCCGATCGGCGGAGGCCTAGCAGTCATGTTAACCAGGCGCTCACCAATACTCTCGAGCCTATCAACCCCGAGGGCATCGCGGACCATCTCGAGACTCCGGAAGAGGTTTCCCACGACCCTCCAGCCAGGATAGCCCCTGACCCTCTCGAAGAGGAGGGCAGGCCCGCCAGAACTCATGGCCCTCCTCAGGACTGCGGGAATCTCGAGTATGGGCGATGCCTCAGCGGCGACCCTGACCAGCTCGCCCCTATCCTCGAGGAAATCGAGGTACCCCCTCAAATCCTCCAGCGCAGAGCCCACAGCGGAGCACCAAGCCCTCACGATGCAGACCAGCCTTTTATTCCGAGTCTAACCCCGCCGGAGACTCTCCTAGTTCACACTAAATAGGAGCGAGCGACACGAAGTATAATTACGAAGGCGGAAAACTAGCCTTCCAGAGATATTTGCTGGGGGTGAATGAGTAGATGGCGAGGGCCACAGCCCTAGCTGTAATCACAGTAGTACTGCTCGGCCTAGCCGTGGCTGTGGCCCTCGCCGGCGTCATAAGCATTACCAGGATATCCACAAGCGTCGCCTACACGGGGCTCCCAATAAGGGTTGAACCCGGCCGCATAGCAGGTAGCCCCGACCTAAACGGCACAATAGACGTCCAGATAGGCCCGAACCTCTCTGTATCGATAACAGTCCACCCCACATACCAGCTCACAGCGTATCCAGGGCTTGTGAACGTTACCAACATTGGTAACACGACCCACAACTACTCCATTATTGTAGTACATCCCTACACCGGTCCGCCTGGAGCGGCAGCGTATCTAGCAGAGTTTAATGCGAGCAACGGGACACTAGTGATAAGGGCCAACCTATCCCAGGCAGGAGTCTATGGGCCCTACCCAATAGAGCCGGGGGAGACAGTGGAGCTCTCCCTTGTAACCTACTATCCCGAGGGAGAGCCGCTCCAGGAGGTTAACGCGACATTCTCCATAGCCGTGGGCAAGAGCCAGGAGGTGCCGCCGGAGAGCCTAGGAGGGTGATGCAGGTTGGGAAAGCCTAGGCTTGTTGTGGCCACCATTATTCTAACGGTCTTCCTGATAACGTCCTACGCTTCAACATTTGTCTACGTACCTGCAACCCTCAGGGCCAACACGACAGCGCCAGTAGTGAGACTCTGGGAGCCTCTACACGAGCAAGTAAAAGCCTACCTAGGAGATAACCTAACCAGCATAATAAGCGAGGTTAACCTAACTAGCACCCCCCAGCTACTAGATAATAACGAGTTCAACGGGAGCCTCGACTCCTGGACGTGTGGGGGGAACGAGAGCCTCAGATGCATCTGGCTACCCAGCGATACGGGAGCTATAGGAGGAGCCGTCCAGATCACCGGCTCTGTGGTTACGCGGGCCCCAGGCTTATACTCTAAGTCTGTAGAGCAGATCTTCATGGTCCCGGAAAACATTAGCGGGCCCCTAGTAGGCATTAGATACGCTTTCCCGGAGGCGCCAAGAGTTGAGGTAAACAGTTCTGATATTATTATTGTTGCTTTGTTTAACTGGACCGGTTCGTATTGGAACACGTTGGACGCAGTTGGAACAAGAATCTATCAGACTTCCTCTTACAATACTATATATTTAAGTTTGAACGCAACATTAAAGCCAGGAGAGATCTATTTGCTCCTAGTCGGATACGGGAACCTCGTCGGATCGGGGGGCTATACTAGGGGAAACGTTGACTTTAGAGTTGATTCCGTGAGTCTCAGTTATGCCTCGACTATTCTGTCATTTGGTGGCGAAGTTTTGAGAATAAACACTACAATCCCCGCTTATATGACAATTTTAGTAACTGGATATACAGATAATCAATCCGGCCTCTACGGGAGGCTCTACTTCTTCAACGGCACAACAATAGTGCTAGTAGCAATTATCGAGAACGGTACTATCACCTATACAACTTCTTACTTCCTACGGGTAGACCCCACAGGGGATCAATACAATGCTAGTGCGCGCCTCTGGCTCGAGGCGAACACCACGAGGGTTACCGGAGATTTCACGATTTTCGGAGTTATAGAGTACACTAATGGCGCATACTACGTGTTCTACCCGTTCGAGATACGTGTTCACCCGTAGACCGGCTAGGCGGGAAAACATTTATAGGGGGAGGTATGGTTATGGTGAGTGGCGGAGCCGGCCCCGTGAGGGCCGAGCGGGCCCGTAGCTCAGCCTGGTAGAGCGGCGGGCTCTTAACCCGTAGACCCAGGAGAGCAGGCGCCTAGCCGCGTGGGGCGGAAGTCCCGGGTTCAAATCCCGGCGGGCCCGCCACACTCCCGACTAAGCTCCTACTCATCTCATAACAAATACGGGATGGAAAGGATTGCTAGGCTTGATAGGGCTATCAGTATGTTGTCGTCTATTGGCGGGATCTCGTAGCGCTCTACGATGCTTGCGATAGCGCCTGCGACCGCTCCGAGGGTGCCTGCTAGGGCGTATCCCAGCGGTATGACTACTAGTGCCATTCCAATATTGCCGAGCCAGTGCTTAGTTCTGCGGCCGAAGAGAGCGTTCCTTATGATCCCTGTCACGCCGTCTCCGATTGCTATGAATACTGCTGGTACAACGCTTATCTTCGGGTCGCCAGTTATTGCCCAGAGTAGTAGTAGGCTTACTCCCCAGGCCACGGTAAAGTTGACCTCGTACATGTTCTCCTCTGTCTGGAACCAGAAGAGGAGCTTGCCCTTCCAGTGCCAATAGTAGAGGAACGCGCCCAGCATTAGAGACATGAGGAACGGAATCAGGGGGGCCTCGAAGAGGAAGGGGACTAGGAAGGCCACGACGCCGCCGGCCAGAATATGGATAATCTTCCTGTTATAGTAGACGGCAACATTATGGGGCATGCCCCTCCTACGGAACAGCTCGTAAGTGAAACGTGTAAGCAGTACGACACCTAAGACATAGGCTGATAAGAGCAGGGCCCTAATAGTCTCAGCCCGCAGATCCTCGGGGGTCAAGCTAGACATCATCTCGAGCCACACCATGCAGGCTCCTGGCAGGTCACGCTCGTATAGCCGGGCGTCTTCACTGACCGTGGGCCTCTTCCCTAATTAATACTCCTGTGTCTTACGAATCGGGAGTCTCGGTGGGTAGCGGTGGACAATAAGCAGAAGCTAGTGTATGCGGTATTGGCATTAGTAGTCGTCTCAGCGGTCGCCGCAGGAATAGTATACTACAAGCCCTGGTGCAGCGCCGACCTTGTATCGTGCTGCTTATCAACGAGTAAGGGCGTGTTCCGCGTTAATGGGTCTTGCAGTGATCTAAAGATTAGGATAGTTGATGCCTCGGGAATAGTCCAGGCGGAGGTGCCAGTCACCGGGAACCTCACACTCGCAAACCTTAGCCTCCCGAGCGAGGGCAAGTATCTGGTTGAGCTAGTCGCGGGCCACAGGGTCCTCGACAAGATGGTCGTGGAAACGGAGAAGCTTCCCGTGATTACTCGGGTCGGCGCGCAGGCTTTCTGGGTTAACAATACGACCCTCCAGGTCTACATTGCGACGTCCGGTGAGGGCACGCACTCCTGCTTTGCAGACATGCTCGGAGGCTACTATATCAAAGGGGTGCTCGTACAGTTCTACTTTGCGAACGGGTCGATGAAAGAGTTATCCTTCCCAGGCGAGTGGCCCGTGGGGGAGACCATTAGGCTAAACATAACGATGCCAATTAGCGCTGCCAAGGAAATACTGCCTAACGGGATGATAGTGTTCGTAGTCGATAGCCTCGGCGTCAAGCATCAGGCTACGGTGTTCTTCCAGAGGTAACGCGGGTGTGAACCGCCGTGAGGGACCGGGGAGAGCATTATCTAGCCGTGGAGCTATGGCGAGTTGGGGCGGTCCGGGAGGGCAGGTTCCGCCTATCCAGCGGTAGGGAGTCAAACATTTACGTCGACCTGAGGCGCTTACCCAGCTATCCCAGGGTTTTCCGGCTCGCCCTAAGCCTGCTCCACTCCGCGACCGCCAGCATACTGGACGATGCCGACGTCATCGTCGGAGTAGCCACTGGCGGCATTCAGTGGGCAATCGGCCTAGCCATACTGGCGGGAGTGCCTGCCGGCTACGTGAGGCTTGAGGGGAAGGGACACGGCCTCGATAGGAGGGTCGAGGCTGACGTTAAGGGGAGAGCCCTTGTTGTCGATGACGTCGCCACCACGGGCGGGAGCCTAATCCGAGCTATAGAAGCTCTCAGGAGGGAGGGCTACACGGTCCGCTACGCGGCTGTCCTTGTAGATAGGGGGGAGGGCGCTTATGACGCGTTGAAGGGTGTGGGCGTAGAGCTAGTGAGCGTTCTCGGTCTCGAGGATATTATGCGTGCTCGACCCTCGACTTCAAAGCCCTCTTGAACCTAGTTATGCTCGGAATATTGAAAGCGTCAACCCCCATCATATCAGCTAGGATAAGGCTTACAAGCCCAATTATCCAGGTAGGCCACATGAGAGCAACAAGAGGCTTGCTACTCCTAGCTTTAATCTCCACTAGGGTTGTGGGCCTGACAGTCTCTATTGCAGCGTCGATAGTTGCCTCCTCGAAGGGCTCGCCGGACCGTATCGCTAGGAAGGTCTTCCTCTCGAGGCGGGACCAAGCCTCGATATCGTTGTGACCACTCTCCGGGAAGACGCCGATATATGAGGGCAGCTTAGCGTTCTCGGCGAACTCGTTCTTAGCCCTCAGAGCGACGGGGGCTATAGAGAAGCCAGTGGCTACTATGAGGGGGTTCCCCCTAGCCTTGTAGAGGGTGGCTGAGTAAGCTTCAGCATAGTCAACGGCCTCCCTAGCCTCGTTGCTCAGCATATCGATGCTATCATCCACTCCCGCCTCGATCGGGTTGAGTATGTTCATGCTCACGAGGGCGCCCAGCACGGAGTAGAGGAGCCCGGGCAGGCCTGCTCGGGGCGCGGGAGCCTCGGGGACACGGAGAAATACGTAGCCCCTCTCCCTAGCCACATCCTCCATAGCTCCCCCTCTAGACACGAAAACTATCTTCGCCCCTCTCTGGCCCGCGTCCGCAGCGCACTGTAGCGTCTCCGTGGTGTTCCCGCTGAAGCTTATGGCGAATACAAGTGTTGTGCGGTCAACCCACGGCCCACAGCGGTGGGCGTTCGCGAAGTCCGAGGCGATCCTCGCCCCGGTACTCTTGAGTATGTGATGAGCGTATAGCCCGGCGATACCGCTCCCACCCATGCCGCAGAAGAGGATTTTCCTAGCGGCGTAGTAGCTGCTGGGTATTTCGACATTGAGGCCTTCCTGGTACGCCCTCCTCGCGACCCTACCCCAGGACCGGTAGTAGTCAAACATGACGGTGAAGCCCTCCGAGCTCATACGCCTCCCCCCGTAGAATAGTGTGTATTACTCTGGAAAGAATAAATTGGGAGTGCTAGGCGTGGCCCCGCAGTATTATTCTGACTCCCTCGAGCCTCACAGGGGTGAAAGGTATCCCCTGGCCACTGTAGAACTTGTTGAACCACTCGTAGAAGTGCAGCCTTATGCTGTGCGCGATAGCTATTACCGCCTCGAGAGCTGCGACCATGAGGTTTCCTATCGCGTAGACGATTATGCCTCCCGTGATCCCGATTATGCTCCCACCGTTAGCCATGATGTAGTAGAGCTGGGCGAATCCCATCATTAGTCCCGCGTGCGCTAAGCCGAGGCCGAGTATTCGAAGGAAGCTGGGTATGTTGCTGATAGCCATGGCCAGCATCTCGTAGGCTTCCATGAAGCTGTGGCCCAGCGCGTGGAGCGCGCTCTCCCCCTCCACCGCAGCTAGGATCGGGTCGCCCAGCATCTTCCAGAAGAGGCTAACTATCACACCCCACCACACGATCGCTTGGAGAACGCCTCCGGCTCCATAGTTGAAGAGGGCCTCCTTTATTATGACGCCTGCCCTCGCCGCGTCCATAGTAACTAGGAATGGGAGTGAGACGCTTAGGAAGAATATGAAGGACGGGAGCTTACTAGCGATGGCCTCTCCCTTCTCACCTTTAATCCATGCGTCTATAACGCCGAGGAGGGCTCCGAAGCTCAGCATGAACCCGGCTAGCCAGAGGCTTATGCTCATTATCCTGAACATGAGGAGCCTCGTGAGGTCCTCTCCTAGGTGGTGCTCGATCGCGTACGTCGGCTGGGAGAGCGGTGGGGCCTCGAAGCCTAGCTTCTCCCAGAACGCGTAGAGGCCTATCTTCTCGCTGACAACTGGCCCGAAGAACTCTCCGGCGAGGAAGCCTGTTACTATGCTGGTCAGCCCGAGTATCACTAGAACAGGCCTCCACACGCTCTTCTTGTCCATCATGTATAGGGCGAACAGCACGACCAGCAGGCCGTGGCCCATGTCGGGGAACATTAGGGCGAATATGAGGGGCATTGTCACCGCGAGGAATATTGTCGGCACGATCTCGTCCGGGTCCGGCTCCCCATACATCCTAACAATGTTGTGAAACGGCCTCACAATCCTAGGCAGGTCAACCTTAGTCGGGGGCTTCTCAGCGCGCTCGTGAGCCTTCTTAACGCCTAGCACAGTAATTATGTACGCCCCAGCTAGCGCCTCCCTTAGCTTCTTGTCGAGCTTCTTCCTATCCCTAGTATCGACGTAGCCCCGGAACAGGGCGAACGTCCTAGTGCGGACCGTGTTAGCGAGTATCTCGGCGGCGTGGCGGAGGCTGACAAGTATAGTGTAGTACCTGGCTAGCTCTTTCAGCCTGCTCCGGAGCCTCTCAACAACCTCCTCATACTCCCTCACAAGCGAGTTCAGCATCTCGTTGATCTTCTCTAGAGCCTTCCTGGGAGAGCCTGGCAGGTCCTCCGGCAGGCTTATCGGGGTCCACGCGAGCCTCCTAATCTCCTGCATCGCCTCAGCAATAGCGGATGGGGCGCCGGCGATTGCCACGGCATACCTGTCCTTGTCGACCTGCTCCACGGCCGCAACAATCTTATGCTTCTCCACGAGCTTCGACAGGGCATCCTCGAGGGCGGCAGGGTCCTTCGCGTTAGCATAGCCTATTGCGAATCCGACGAAGGCCGTCTCCTGGTAGGCCCTGCGGACGTCCGCGTCGACGTGGGATATCGGCTCTATCACCGCTTTCACGTTGCGGAGATCTCCCAGAGTATTCTCTATCTCCTGGAGCCTCTGGACCCCGGCCTCGTAGAACTCCTCCAGCTCCTTGTACTCACTCGTGTACTTCTCGAACGCCTCGACCCAGCCACCAGCCTCTATAGATACGTCTCTCACCAGCCAAGGCCTCTCCCCGGCGGCACGGAAGAAGCCCTCTATCCTGCTGACCCTCTCCGAGACCTGCGCGTGGAAGACCCTGTACTCCCTGGAGACTCTTCCACCTTCGATCCTCGGCGGACCGGCAACGTGGAGAACTCCTGCCTCAACAGTCGCAGCTACCGCAAGATCGTAGAGGTGGGCTGGAACGCTTATCACTATCTCCTCGACCTTACGCGGCAGTAGCATCGCCGTCTCCACCCGAAGCCTCCGGCGGCTTAGTAGTGGCGGGTGGGGTCTTAATGGCTAATCCCGCCCTGTGTCCGGCATGGCGTGAGGGGATCGCTAACATAAATAGGAGGGGGGAGTCGGCTAGGAACTTCTCGGGGTCTGGAGGGTGTCCAGCGAGAAGGGAAGAGTACTAGTTGTGGGGGACGGCCTAACGCTTCCCCTGTTCCGGAGCGTCGGCCTCGAGACTCTCGAGGCTGAGGGAGACGACGGTGTTATCTCCGCCGTTAGAGAGGCCGCTGCTAGGGGTGACGTGAGCCTAGTCATAGTTCTCAAGCACGTAGTCAGCAATCCGGACAGGATAGTGGATGAGGCTCAGAAGCACGGTATCCCTATTTTGATACTGCCAACTAGCTGGGCGCCTGCGGAGAAGATAAATGTGGAAAGGCTCCTCGCCAAAGCCCTGGGCCTAGGGTGAAGCATATGCCTAAGAAAATATATGGCGATCCCGAGAAGGCTGTGAGGGAGATCGTAGACAAGGAGTTCAAGGCCGTGAAGTCCGTGCTAGACGAGGCGCTGGAGCACGCACTACGCCTGCTGAGGGAGGCATACGATAAGAGCTTGAGGGAGGCTGAGCACTCGCTCCGGAGCGAGATATCGCGGGCGGAGGAGCAGCTGAAGAGTGTTGCTAGCAGCCTAGACCTGGAGCTGAAGAGCGAGGCCGCCGCGCTTAAGAGCAAGTACTTGGAGGAGGCCCTCAAGCGCGCTCTCGAGCGAATAAGGGAGATCAAGAAGACAAAGGTCTACGAGGACTTCATCGTGAAAGTGTTGAGCGGGCTCAGCAAGGAGGAGTACCCCGAGCTAGTCCTCCGCGTAGCGGAGGACGATATGAGCCTCGTGCAGGGCCTAGTGGGCAGGCTCGGCATGAGGAACCTGACCGTTAGCAGGGAGCCGGCCCCGATCCTCGGGGGCATAATCGCGGAGACCCCCGACGGGTCGGTCCGGCTGGACTACAGCCTGGACTTCATAATAGAGATGAACAAGCACCGCCTCCTCGGGGCGGCTTCCAAGGTATTATTCCCCGTGGAGTAGGCTAGTTCGTGTGGGGTGTCTAGCGTGCCGGTTAGGGGCAGAATAGTTAGGATCGCTGGTCCCCTGGTCGTGGCTGAGGGCATGACTGGGGCCCAGATGTATGAGATGGTTAAGGTCGGCGAGGACAGGCTCATAGGAGAGATTACGAGGATCGTCGGCGACAAGGCCTTCATACAGGTATACGAGTCAACAACTGGCCTGCGCCCGGGAGAGCCCGTCGAGGGCACGGGCGCTCCCCTCAGCGTCGAGCTGGGCCCCGGGATTATCGGGAACATTTACGACGGTGTACAGAGGCCGCTCCCGCTCATAGCAGAGGAGGTCGCGAAGAAGGATCCCAGGAGGAAGATATTCATAGAGAGAGGCGTAGAGGTCCCCCCGATACCCCTGGACAAGAAGTGGCACTTCCAGCCAGGCTTCAACGGGCACAGGCCTAGTATTGGTGATAAGGTCGGTCCGGGAGATGTCCTCGGCATTGTGGAGGAGACCAGCCTCATAACCCACAAGATAATGGTGCCTCCCGGCGTGAGGGGCACGCTAAAGTGGCTGGCCCCCGAGGGAGACTACACTGTTACGGACGTGATCGCGGAGATAGAGGGTAACGACGGGAAGAAATATAGTGTGGCCATGAGGCAGAGGTGGCCGGTCCGAGTGCCCAGGCCCTTCGTGAGGAAGCTCGAGCCCAACACGCCCCTAATAACGGGTATGAGGATAATCGACACCATGTTCCCCATGGCGAAGGGCGGGACCGGCGCTATTCCCGGAGGCTTCGGAACCGGCAAGACCGTGACCCTCCACAGCCTCGCCCAGTGGAGCGATGCCAGGGTCGTTGTCTACATAGGGTGCGGGGAGAGAGGCAACGAGATGACTGAGGTGCTCGAGAGGTTCCCCAAGTACAAGGACCCGTGGACCGGGAAGCCCCTCATGGAGAGGACAATACTAATCGCTAACACGAGCAACATGCCCGTAGCCGCCAGAGAGGCGAGCATCTACGTAGGCATAACCCTGGCCGAGTACTACAGGGACATGGGCTACGACGTCCTACTTGTTGCCGACAGCACGAGCAGGTGGGCCGAGGCTCTCAGGGAGATAGCGGGCAGGCTCGAGGAGATGCCAGCGGAGGAGGGATACCCGAGCTACCTAGCGTCGAGGCTAGCCGAGTTCTATGAGAGGGCAGGCAGGGTTGTAGCGCTGGGGAGCCCCGAGAGGCTGGGCAGCGTGACAGTGGTAGGGGCCGTGAGCCCGCCCGGAGGAGACTTCACGGAGCCCGTCACGAGCCACACGAAGAGGTTCATACGAGTCTTCTGGGCCCTCGACACGAAGCTCGCCTACAGCAGGCACTACCCAGCGATAAACTGGATAATGAGCTACAGCGCCTACGTGGAGACCGTGGCGGAGTGGTGGCACAAGAACGTTGACCCGCGCTGGAAGGAGTATAGGGACGAGGCTATGAGGATCCTGCTAAGAGAGGACGAGCTGCAGGACATCGTGAGGCTCGTCGGTACGGAGAGCCTCGACGAGAGGGACAAGCTAGTCCTCGAGACAGCTAGAATGCTGAAGGAGGGCTTCCTCAAGCAGAACGCCTTCGACCCTATAGACGCGTTCACAACCCCGCAGAAACAGTTCAAGCTCCTCCAGATGTTCATCGACTTCTACAAGAAGGCCAGCGAGCTCGTCAGCCACGGTATAACGGTTGCCCAGATAAGGCAGGCGCTCGGCAGGCTGTACGTGGAGATGATAAAGGCGAAGTTCGAGATACCGAACGAGGAGCTAGAGAAGATAGAGGAGCTGAGGAGGAGAGTGCTCAAGACCCTAGAGGAGCTGGAGGTCCGGTCCGGCTAGCCCCATATGTTTGCGCGTGGGATCGTGGAGGTGGTAGGCGGTGAGCGTGTACGGCGTGAGGGAGTACTCGAGGATTAGGGAGGTCAAGGGCCCCCTACTCATAGTGGAGGGGGTCACGAACGTAGCGTACGACGAGATAGTCGAGATAGAGCTGGCCAGCGGGGAGAAGAGGAGGGGGAGAGTACTAGACGTTGGAATGGGCATAGCAGTGGTTCAAGTGTTCGAGGGCACAACCGGCATAACCACGACCGGGACGAAGGTGAGGTTCCTCGGCAAGCCCCTCGAGATACCCGTCAGCGAGGACATGCTCGGGAGAATATTCAACGGCCTAGGAGAGCCCATTGACGGCGGGCCCCCGATCATCGCTGAGGAGGAGAGGGACGTAAACGGTGCCCCGCTAAACCCCGCTGAGAGGGCTTACCCGGAGGACTTCATCCAGACGGGTATAAGCGCGATAGACGGTATGAACACTCTTGTGAGAGGGCAGAAGCTGCCGATATTCAGCGGGAGCGGTCTACCCCACAACGTTCTAGCAGCCCAGATAGCTAGGCAGGCAACTGTAAGGGGCGAGGAGGAGGAGTTCGCCGTCGTCTTCGCCGCTATAGGCATCAAGTACGACGACTTCCTATTCTTCAAGAAGTTCTTCGAGGAGACCGGCGCTCTCAACAGGGTCGCAATGTTCGTGAACCTAGCGGACGAGCCGGCTATGATACGACTAGTCACCCCCAGAGCAGCGCTAACCCTAGCAGAGTACCTAGCCTTCGAGAGGGACATGCACGTCCTAGTGATACTCACGGACATGACAAACTACGCCGAGGCCCTCCGAGAGATAAGCGCCGCGAGAGAGGAGGTCCCCGGAAGACAGGGCTACCCCGGCTACCTCTACAGCGACCTAGCAAGCATCTACGAGAGGGCCGGCAGGGTGCACGGGAAGAAGGGCAGCATAACCCAGATGCCCATACTAACGATGCCCAACGACGACATAACCCACCCGATCCCCGACCTCACGGGATACATCACCGAGGGCCAGATAGTGCTGAGCAGGGAGCTCTACAACAGGGGCATCTACCCGCCCATAAACGTTCTCATGAGCCTCTCAAGGCTGATGAAGGAGGGTATAGGCCCCGGGAAGACCAGGGAGGACCACGCCGCGGTGAGCAACCAGCTCTACAGCGCGTACAGCAGGGGAGTAG
>WAOS01000079.1 GCA_015521185.1 Desulfurococcales archaeon
CCTTAGATATAATATCGCGGAACTCGGTTATCAGCCTGTACGCGTGCTCCGCCGGGACGTTAGTGTAGAGTATGTCTCCCTCGTCAACATGTCTCCCCACTAGGATTCTGCCCTGTATTGACACGGCAACTGCCATGCCAAGCCTCGCCTCAGGAAGGCTCTTGTCCCTGTCCTTGATCGCCATTATTCTTCCCAGGGGCCTGCCGGCCGAGTCCATCACGGGGTAGCCAGGCCTTATCACGCCTCCGAGGACTTCGACTCCCACAATTGCGGGGTCGCTTCTCCGGAAGACGTAGCCGGGGAGTATCCTGAACTTGCCCGGTCTCACGAGACTGTTCAGAGCCTCAAGCCTTTCCCTCTCTTTCTCCTTCTTCACCCACTCCTCATACTCTTCTAAGAGCCTGTAGATCACGTTGTTCTGGAATATCGGTATCCCTAGCCTCTTAGCCTCCTCCTCTGCTTCAGGCAGTACTTTCACGTTGAAAGCGAGTATGACACCCAAGTATCGGTCATGCTTCTTCGTTATGCTAGCATCTATCACGTCACTCTTAGAGACTGGCCCTATGTCTGCTATCCGGACCGGTATGCGCCTCCTCTTGAGAGCCTCCACGAGAGCCTCGAGAGTTCCCAGAGTGTCGGCTTTAACGACGAGGCCTGTCTGGTCGGTATGTATCCTTAGCTCCTCGATCTCTCTCTTGACCCTCTCCTTAGCCTCTTCCAGCTCCTCCCTGCTCCACACTACTATGATGGGAGAGCCTGGAAGCGCGTCGTCTAGTCCGGGAGCGCTTATCCTGACCCCCGCTGCAGCGTGAACTTTCTCGACACTCCTGAACCTTGCCTCCCTGCTTCGTATGTCCTGGAGCGGGTTCGGCATTAGGAGGGCGCGGACGCTCGTCACTATGGGTCCGTTCTTTCCGCCAACAACTATGGTGTCGCCAACCCTTATCACGCCATCATATATCACGGCGTCCGCGACTGTGCCCAGGCCAGGGTGCTCCTTTAGCTCCAGAATAACACCCTTACCGGGGCCCTCGGCGTATCTGAGCCTCTTCCGCAGGTATTGCTGTGTTAGCCCGGCTAGCACTGCTAGTAGCTCTGGTATTCCTTCCCCGGTTTTCGCCGAGACAGGCACAATTGCTACCGCCTTAGTGAAGTCCTTTATCCTGGTGAAGAGGTCTGCTGGTATGCCTTGCTCGTAGAGTGTTCCGACGAGCTCGTACACTTTATTCATTAATATTTGCTTTACCTGCTCGCTCTGGGCTCGGAAGGATTCTATGAATGGCTTCCCCGGATGGGGCTTCCACCCCGGTATCCTATCTATCTTGTTCGCCGCCACTAGGAAGGGGACCCTTCTCTGCTTGAGCAGCTCTAGGGCCTCGTATGTTTGGGGCTGGAAGCCCTCCATTATGTCGACTACCAGTATAGCGAAATCAGCTACGCTACCGCCTCGCTTCCGCAGGTTAGAGAAGAGTTCGTGGCCCGGTGTGTCTATGAATAGGAGTCCAGGAATTATTAGTTTTATCGGTATTATTTTCTTAAGGGGCTCTGCGATTTTCTCTATAACCTCGGCCGGGACAATACTAGCCCCTATATGCTGGGTTATACCCCCAGCCTCCTTCATAGCCACGGCTGTCCTCCTGATCCTGTCCAACAGTGTCGTCTTCCCATGGTCTACGTGGCCTAGCACCACGACTATTGGCTGCCGGAGCACTCTCCCCTTCTCTTCCTGCATGCTCAACCTAGACACCGAGAATAAGTGGATCTCGGGGTAACGTTAATTAGGAGTTTGGATCACGACGTCTCCAGCGAATAGTCACTATCTGGTCGCAGAGGCGACCGGGCCTTGGAGGTGTATGTGTAGTGGTATTCGAGGAGAGACCCCCGCTTAGAGTGGTGATCTCCGATCCGAAGGCCGGCAAGCTCGGGAAGATAGTGAAAGTGAAGGTTGTAGGCGTCGACGATGAATCGTTGGAAGTTAAGGAGAGCATGAAGAAGACAAAGGATAAGGAGCGTACTGAGCTACCGCTGGCGAAGGTTCCCCCCTCACTCGTGAAGGAGCTACAGCTAGACGAGATAGGTGTTATGACCCTCAGGTTCAGGCAGGAGGATAAGAAGATAAACGTGCCGCTGAAGGTCATCCCCGACGAGAATGTTCCCGACGGCACTGTTCAGGTGCACATGGAGCTCATAGGAGAGATAGTGGGCGAGCTGGAGGCTGAGGCCGAGGCCTTCAGGGCGAAGGCTTGGCAGATAGCGGTGCCCGAGGAGGTTGCTATAAGGCTCGCGGGGCTCGAGATAGGTGACGTGTTCGACGGAGACATTATAGGGAAGGATTATAGCGGGCTCCGCTTCAAGATCCGGGGCGGCTCCGACGCTACAGGCTTCCCCATGCATCCCGGCGTTCCGGGCAGTATTAAGAAGAGGGCTCTCCTAAGCGGACCGCCCGGCTTCCGCCCGAGGCGGAAGGGCGAGAGGAGGAGGAAGACTGTCAGGGGCCGTATGATCCCTGACCCCCGAGGCGAGAGGAGGAAGACGGCGCTCGCACAGCTGAACGTGACCATACACTATTCCGGGGAGGAGTCCGAGGAGTAGGTAGGCGCTCTGGGACTACCCCCATTTTATTAACGCGCCCGGCCACGTCCTCCCAGAGGGCTCCATAGAAGGGTGATAACAGGTTGAGCGCCGAGAAAAGGCAGCCAGAGGTTAACATCGGCGTTGTAGGGCATGTGGATCATGGTAAGACAACGCTTGTCCAGGCACTCACAGGAGTCTGGACTATGCGCCATAGCGAGGAGATAAGGCGTGGAATGACTATTAAGCTCGGGTATGCGGACGGCGAGATCTGGGAGTGCCAGGGGTGCGGCTATCCGGACCGCTTCTCGCCCGAGCCCGTGTGTGAGTGCGATCCCACAGCCACGCCTGTGCTCCGCAGGAGGGTCTCGTACGTCGACGCTCCCGGCCACGAGATACTGATGGCCACAATGCTCAGCGGGGCCGCACTTATGGATGGGGCCATCCTGGTGATTGCCGCTAATGAGCCCTGCCCGCAGCCGCAGACTCGGGAGCACCTCGTGGCTCTAGAGATTATCGGTGTGGACAAGATAGTGATCGTACAGAACAAGATCGACGTTGTAACGCCGGAGAGGGCGAGGGAGAGCTACAGGGAGATCAAGGAATTCGTTAAGGGCACCATAGCCGAGGACGCGCCCATTATTCCCGTGAGCGCCCTGAAGAGGGCGAACATAGACGCTGTTCTGGCAGCAATAGAAGCTAGGATACCCACACCGCCGAGAGACCTGGAGAGCCCGCCGCTAATGTTCATTGCGAGGAGCTTCGACGTGAACAAGCCCGGGACACCGCCGGAGAGGCTCGTCGGCGGTGTCATCGGCGGGGGAATAATTAGGGGGGTGTTCCGCGTAGGCCAAGAGATAGAGATACTTCCCGGGCTGCCTGTGCGCAAGCCCGGAGGCAGAATAGAGTATGAGCCGCTCTACACTGAGATAAGGAGCCTCAGATTCGGGCAGATAGAGGTGGACGAGGCAAAGCCTGGAGGCCTCGTAGCGATAGGCACAGGCCTGGACCCTGCCCTGACCAAGAGCGACAATCTAGTGGGCAACGCTGTCGGGCTTCCAGGCAAGCTCCCGCCAGTCCTGTACGACATACGCGCCGAGTATAACCTCCTCGAGAGAGTGGTCGGGCTGAAGGAGGAGATACGGGTGGAGCCCCTTAGGAAGGGGGAGATGCTAATGATAACGGTCGGTACCTCTATAACTCTCGGCGTAGTGACTAACGTTAAGAAGGACACGTTCGAGGCCAAGCTGAGGAGGCCTGTAGTCGCTTGGGACGGAGCCCGGATAGCAATAAGCAGGAGGGTACGCGGGAGGTGGAGGCTAATCGGCTGGGGCTTTGTCCGCCACTAGACCGTAGCCGACTAGCCATAATAATTGATACTAACCTCCTCATCTACATGGCCAAAGGCCTCGTATCACCCTCTATGATCCTAGAGGCCGTCGAGCGCTCCTACAAGCTGATCGTCTGTAATCAAGTCGTCAGGGAGCTGGAGACTCTCAGCGAGCGAGCACCCAAGCTTAGCACTAGGAGGCTGTCGCGCAAGGCTCTTAGCCTCCTAGGCAGCCTCAATGCTTGCATCGCCGAGTGCCCTGGCGAGGAGGCCGACGATGCTGTGCTACTTCTCGCCATATCGCTAGCCCGGTCCGGCACGCCGGTCATTCTTGCGACCTCCGACAGGGGGCTGCGGCGGAGAGCGAGGAGTCACGGGGTCCCCACATTATACTATAGGGAGTCGGAGGGCCGTCTGGAGACCGATTGGGAGCCCCTCTAGCGGGGTTGCACTCTTAAACCCTGCGGGCTTAACGGTTGTCCGCGGTGATAGACGGATTGTACAGACTCGTTACCGTTACAGAGTGGGTAGGTCTCCCGCCGCGCGCCGAGGAAGACCTGCACACAGCTGCTCTTAACGAGCTCAGATACAGGCTTGAGGGCCTCTACGACGAAGATATAGGCCTCATAATAGCGGTTCTAGACGCCGAGATAGTCAGCGACGGGTACATTCCCCCCCTCCCCGGAGACCCACGCATTTACTATCAGATTAGGTACACAGTCCTATCCTTTGTCCCGGTAATGTTCGAGGTCATACGTGGGGAAGTGAGGGACGCCAGGCCGCCAGGCCTCTTCGTGTCCCTAGGCCCGATAGACGGGTTCGTGCATAAGAGTCAGATAATGGACGAGCCCGTCGAGTACCTGCCAGAGAGGAGGGCTTTCCGCGGGAAACAGTCGGGGAGAATAGTCGAGGTAGGCGACGTGGTCAGGGCGCGAATTGTCCAGATAAGCAAGCCCAGGCGGACGGGCGGCGTGAGGGTAGCCCTAACAATGAGGCAGCCATACCTGGGTAAGGAGGAGTGGATAGCCCAAGCGAGGTGATCAATGTGCCGGGTAGGAGACCTCCTAGCCGCCGTCCACTCCTCAAGGCCTGCAGAAAGTGTGGCGCGCTGGTGCCCCCAGATACTAGGGTCTGCCCCGTATGCGGGTCGACCGAGTTCACGGATAACTGGGAGGGTATGATAGTAATAGCTGACCCGGAGAAGTCCGAGCTCGCCAAGGAGCTTGGAATCGATAAGCCCGGGATCTTCGCCATAAGAGTCGGCGGTAGGGTCGTGAAGAGGAGATGATACCCGTACTTAGACTACCCACAGACATAAGATTCGACTTCGCCAGGCCGAGGGCCCCCATACATAGCGGCGATTTCACAGTGCTCCTCCCGAGAGGGCTCCCCTCATTAGCGTGTGTGGGCGACGTAGTCTCTAGCTACTGTGCTCGCAGGCCCGGCATAGCGCATAGTCTAGTACTAGTGCTGGACGGGAAGACCAGGAGGACTAGGAAGGTTCTCCCCGTCGATCTCGAGGCCGATAGGAAGCTAAAGATCGTTAACCCTCCAGGCACGATCTCGCTCGGAGCAGCGAGAACTCTTTGCGACCTTCTCGAGAGAAGAGGGACAACCGTGCTCCTCGTCGACGGCGAGGAGGACATGCTTGCTCTACCCGCTATAGCCTGCTCCCCGCTGGGCGGCGCCGTGGTCTACGGCATACCTGGAAGGGGAGCTACGATTATCCTCGTTGACAGGAGAGTTAGGGGGGAGGCCGGCCTTCGCCTCCTCAGCCTTAAGCCGGGCTTATTCACGGGCTAAACTAAAAAATCCCTCCTACCCGGGCTATTTCCAGGGTGTTCGCTGAGAGGGGTCATCGGGCATGATCGCGAGCTCTGAGAGTGCTAAGAGGATTGATTTCGGCGACGGAGTATGGGGAGAGATAGTTAGGGACTTCGATAACCCACTGATTAAGAGGCGGGAACTCACAATAGTGATTCATCACGTCGGGAAGCCCACTCCAATGAGGATAAACATGAGGCTGACGGTATCGGAGAAGTTCGGGGTTCCCGTACAGCATGTGTATGTTCGTAAGATAAAGACGGAGTATGGCATCGGGAGGTCGACCGCGGTCGTACACATTTACGAGAGCGTTGACCGCGCCAAGCTATTCGAGCCGGAGTACGTTATTGAGAGGAACGGCGGGATAAACCCGTTCGAGGAGGAGGAGTAGCCGGTCCGGGGGTGAGGATTGATGGGGAAGAAGAAGGTTAAGGCCTATGTGAGGTTCTTGTACGAGGTCGACTATGAGAACTGGACTATCAAGAGGAAGAACAAGATATGCCCTAAGTGCGGCAGCTTCATGGCTCATCATCTCAAGCCCGTTGAGAGGTGGCACTGTGGTAAGTGCGGCTACACCGAGTTCGTCGGCAAGAAATAGGGGCTCCACGGTAGTCCTGGGAATCGAGAGCACGGCCCACACCTTTGGCGTGGGCATTGTATCCTCGGCCCCTCCCTACATACTCGCTGATGCGAGACGGCAATACATCCCTAAGGAGGGCGGGATTCTCCCGAGGGAAGTGGCACAGTTCTTCTCTCGGGTTGCCGGAGACGTCCTAAGAGAGGCGCTCTCTCAGGCGGGCGTGGATCCGAGGGATATTAGTGGGGTCGCCGTAGCTCTCGGCCCCGGAATGGGGCCCGCGCTCAGGGTTGGGGCAACCGTTGCGAGGGCGCTCTCCAGCAGGCTGGGGGTACCGCTAATAGCTGTTAACCACGCGATAGCTCATATAGAGATCGCCCGGTTCCTCACGGGGCTTCGCGACCCTGTGGTGCTTTATGTGAGCGGTGGGAATACAACAGTTATGAGCTACTCAGCGGGTAGGTACAGGGTTTTCGGGGAGACGCTCGACATATCGCTTGGCAACATGCTGGACACCTTCGCTAGGGAGACGGGCCTCGGACCCCCCTACGTTGTTAGCGGCAAACACGTTGTCGATATCTGCGCGGAGAAGGGGGAGTTCATGCGAGGCTTCCCCTACGTTGTCAAGGGACAAGACGTCTCATACAGTGGCCTGCTGACCGCGGCGCTACGCGCCTACAAGCGGAATCCGGAGAGCCTACCTAATATCTGCTATACGCTTCGCGAGATAGGGTTCAGCAGCTCCGTTGAGGTTACCGAGAGGTGCCTGGCCCACGTGGGCAAGCACGAGGTCATACTAACTGGGGGCGTAGCGGCTAACGACGAGCTGAACAGAAAGCTCTCAATAATGGTTCGCCCCCACAACGCCCGCTTTCGGAGGATCCCGAAGAAGTACGCGGGCGATAATGGTGTTATGATCGCTCTCACCGGGCTCCTAGAGTTGCTGCATGGCGTCGGAATTGTTGAGCCTGAGAGAGCGTTCATACGCCAGAGGTGGAGGCCGGACCGGGTGGATGTGCCGTGGTATCCGAAGACCCTTGGAGACGTTTGATCTCACAGTTTCTCGAGTTCGTGTCCAGCCTAGATCTATTAGCCCGAGGAGCCGAGTCCGAGCTGAGGAAGGGCCACTACTATGGTGTTCCCGCCGTCTACAAGCTTCGGCGTAGGAAGGAGTATATGGACCCGAGCCTAGACTCGGACCTTCGAAGGGCTAGAACGCTTAAGGAGGCTAAAGTCCTGAGCGTGGCTAGCAGGGCCAATATTCCCGTGCCTTTGCTTCTAGCGGTTTACCCGTCTATTGGCCTGCTCGTGATGCAGTATATTGAGGGGGAGAGGCTTAAGGAAGCGCTCGATAGGGGGGTCTCGGGCCACTGTGACCTTGCCCGCAGAGCTGGCGCAATACTGGGGATGCTCCACGAACACGGGATAAGTCATGGGGACCCAACGACTTCAAACTACATAATCACGGACTCGGGCGACCTCTACATCATAGACTTCGGCCTCGCAGATTTTACCTCAGAAATCGAGGATCTAGCAGTGGACATACACCTATTCCGAAGAGCCGTGTCGAGCAGCCATGCACGCCTGGCTGAAGACCTGGCTAGATGCTTCATCGAGGGCTACTCTAGCGTTAGAGGAGAGAAGGCTAGGCCTGTTATAGAGAGAGCAGAGGAGATCATGCTTAGGGGGAGATACGTTGAGGAGAGAAGGACTGTCTGGAAACCGTAGGATCCGTATCGGCTTAGTGACTAGTAATAAGAACAAGGTAGACGAGATACTCTCAATCATATCTGGCTCACCATTGGAGATCTACTGGCTCAACATAGAGAAGCTCGAGATACAGTCTAGTAGTCTAGAAGAGATATCGCTGTACGCTGCGAGACATGCCTTTGAAATAGCCCGAAAGCCCCTAGTGGTCGACGACTCGGGCTTGTTCGTCGAGGCTCTAAACGGCTTCCCCGGCCCCTACAGTAGCTACGTCTACAAGACACTCGGCATAAAAGGGATCCTCAAGCTGCTTGAGAACGAGGGTAACAGGCGAGCATGCTTCCGAACAAGCGCTGCACTCATACTGCCGCCTCTCGAGAAGGTCTTCACTGGGGAGACCTGCGGGACCATAACCTACAGCCCGAGGGGGTCGGGCGGCTTCGGCTTCGACCCCATATTTGTTCCAGACGGGGAGAACAGGACATATGCCGAGATGAGCGTTGAGGAGAAAAACATAATATCGCATAGGGGCAAGGCCTTCAAGGCGCTAACCGACTATGTTGAGGGGCTCCTACTCTGAGAAGACCTATATGACGCCTCCCAGCAACCTGTGGGATAGGGAGAGGTGCGGGGGTGCCCGAGCCTGGCCTAAGGGGGCGGGCTCAAGACCCGTTGGCGTAGGCCAGCGTGGGTTCAAATCCCACCCCCCGCACCACTTCTCTATTAAAATCTCTGCTCGCGCCCCCGGAGAAGCGCGAGGGGATACTGTTTTGATTGTTTGGGGTATGGTCCTGGGAGGCTATCCAAGGAGTAGGCTCGCCAGGTACGCCCTTAGAGACGCGGAGAGAGGAAGTATCCCGTATCTCGAGCTCCACAAGAGGATTGCGCTTGCCTCCGCCGAGATCATTGGGGCGCAGAAGGCTGCAGGCCTCCCAGTAGTTGTCGATGGCATGGTTGACTGGCACGACATATTCCGGCCTTTCATCAGGTCTTGGAGGAACGTGAGCGTGAACGGCCTCCTGAGATATTTCGATAACAACTTCTTCTATAGGATTCCAGTGTTCACCGGTGAACCCGATATTATAGAGCCCGTCTGGCCCCAGAGGGTTAGGGAGTATTCCCTCCTAGCAGACCCGGCGACACTTAAAGTAGTGCTTCCCGGGCCACTAACCCTAGCTAAGATGTCGGAGCATCCGGGCTTTAGAGACGAGGAGATCGCGGATCTAGTTGCTAACCTACTCTCTAGAGAGGTCAGCCTAGTCCAAGAGTACGGCGTTTATGTCCAGATAGACGAGCCGATTCTAAGCGATCGTAAGGCCACTCGCGACGATGCAACTCTAGCGGTTGATCTTGCCTCGAAGATTCTGGGCCCGGTCAGTGACAGAGGCATATTTGCTGTGTACTTTGACTTCCCCAGCAAGCAAGTTCTCGAGAAACTTCTGGAGGTCAAGGCTAGGTATCTCATGCTCGATATCGAGGACTCGCCGGCGAGAGCTAGGGAAAACGCGGTCCCCCTGACAGGGCACGTGCCGGTGGTGGGGATTGTTGATGGGAGACGCATACATACTGATAGACTCTCCGATACGACAGTTAGCATTGTGAAGGCGCTGGCCGAAGAGACTGACGAAGTGGTTGTGACGACGACTACTTGGATGGACCTAATACCCTACAGGTACGCGCTTAAGAAGACAAGCATTCTCGGCGAGATAGTTAGGGAGCTGGCCTCCCGGGTGGGTGGGGAGGTCCGCACTCTCTGGAGGTGATCTCTGCATGACATACGAGGTTCCGAGGAAATTCCCCACCACAGTAGTCGGCTCATACCCGAAGCTTCCACCCGCCAAGGAGGCCCTGCGCCGCCTCCGCAAGGGTCTAGCGAGCGAGGAGGAAGTTCGCCCGCTCTTCGAGGAGGCCATAAAAGGCGTGGTTGAGGACCAGCTGTGGGCCGGAATAGATATTATTAGCGATGGTGAGCAGACAAGAGAGGACATGGTTGTATACTTTGCAGAGCGCGTCAAGGGTTACATGCCTGGTGAGTGGGTGAAGATCTTCGACAACGTGTACTTCAGGAAGCCTATAATCTACGATAGGGTAGAGTGGACTAGGCCTCTGACAGTCCAGGACTGGCTAACAGCGACTCGTTACAGTAAGGGTAGACCTGTTAAGGGTATCCTCACAGGCCCCTACACTATGGTTGAGTGGAGCTTTGATCTCTACTATAAGGATAGGTATGAGGCAATTATCGCGCTTGCTAGGGAGATTAGGAAAGAGATCGAGGCTCTCGTTGAAGCTGGGGCAAAGTACATACAAGTTGACGAGCCCGCGCTCTCGACTAGGCCCTGGAGAGAGGAGGCGGAGATCGCTGGCGAAGCTCTTAAGATACTCTTCAACGGGATAGAGGCTAAGAAAATAGTTCACATATGCTTCGGCCGAGTCGAAGAGATACTCCCATACATACTAGACTATCCCGTGGACCAATTCGACTTAGAGTTCAAGAACAGCAACTTCCGCCTCCTACCCTACCTGAAGGAGTACGGTTATAATAAGGAGCTCGGCTACGGAGTGATCGACGTTCACAACACGCAGGTAGAGAGCGTCGAAGAGATACTCAGAGACATAGAGCGCCTCATGAACCTCGGCATACTCCCGCCCGAGAAGGTATACGTCGACCCCGACTGCGGCCTAAAGCGGCTTCCAAGAGACGTGGCTAGAATGAAGCTGAGAAACATGGCGGAGGCAGCTAGAATTGCGAGAGAACAGTGGTGAGAGGCTAGGCATTGGGAAACTCTCGATCAAGGATCTCCTACCACTACTCTCCCAGGTAAGGCCGGTCCGGAGGAGCGAGACATATCAGGGCCCGTATCCCGGCGAGGATGCCGCGATAATTAGGCTCCCTTGCTGTGATCTCGCCCTCCACACAGACCCAATCACCGAGGCCGAGACCGAGATAGGCTGGCTCTCAATACATGTTGCCGCGAACGATGTCGCAACAACAGGAGCCTGCCCGGCGTGGGCGAGCGTAACTGTCCTGGCACCCGAGGGCAGCACTATGGGGTTGCTAGCGGAGGTTATCATCGGTATTAGGAGAGCCGCCGAGGAGCTGGGGATAGACATTGTAGGAGGGCACACAGAGGTTTCCCCGGGGCTAGCTAAGCACGTGGTTGTTGCCACAGTCATGGGGATAACCTGCCCTGGATGCGCTCTTCGCACGGGAGACGCTAGGCCCGGCGATATAGTGATATATGCTGGTTACGCTGGAGCGGAGGGTACGGGGATTCTCGCGAGGGACTTCCGCTCTCGCCTAGAGAGGTGTGGACTAGGCGAGGAAGTAATCGCTGAGGCGCTACGCATCGGGGCGTCCATAAGCATCGTGCGGCCAGCTTGCGCTCTCGCGAGGTCGGGGCTCGCCCGCTCTATGCATGATGCTACCGAGGGGGGAGCACTGGGCGCACTAGTGGAGCTCGCGTTAGCCTCCGGCTACACAGTTGTAGTGGAGCCGGATAGGATACCCGTGCACCCTGCGACCCGAGCCTTATCAGAGTGCCTTGGGATAGACCCTCTGAGGCTAATCGGGAGCGGCTCGTTCGTCGCGGTCGTGCCCCAAGGAAAGGAAGTTGAAGCGCTGAAGCTTCTCGACTCCCTAGGTATGCCGGCAAGCGTTGTCGGCCACATAAGGCAGGGAGGCCCCCGGGTAGAGCTGCCTGGGGGAGAGAGGATATACGAGCCCCCAAGAGACGAGATCTCGCGGGTGTGGGAGAGCGATGGCTAGGAAGAGGAGATACCCCTGCCCCGAGCCCCCCTGCATACATGTCGTATATGATGAGAGGCGCAAGATATTCCGAGTATTCATCGAGGACCAGTATGAGGGTGGGGAAACCATAGTCACTACGATACCCGCGGACAAGCTTAGGAAAGCTTGCGCGGAGCTTCGCGGCCTCGAAGAGATGGGGTATAGGGAGGCCGATATTAACGAGACTGACTTCCTGGCCAGGCGATACCTCCATATAACGAGGATTCTCGAAGAAGACGAGGAATGGTAAAAATAAAATTTATAGGTGCGGCTACTTGTACTCCGGCGGGAGCGAGTCTATGAGTTTCCTCACCGCCTCAGCGCTCTTGGCTAGACCCTCTTTCTCCTCCTCGTTCAGCGGGAGCTCTATGATCCTCTCTACACCCTTAGCGCCAAGCACTATCGGAACCTCGAGCACTATGTCGTTGAAGCCGTACTCTCCCTGTAGGTAGACGCTGGCGATGAAGGCCTTGTGCTGGTCCCTCTTTATGGCTTCGGCCATGACTGCGAGGCCAGCGCCAGGCCCGTAGTTACTGCTGTACCCTCTGAGCTCAGTGATAGTCTTACCAGCGGCAACAGTCTCCTTGACTATCTCATCTATCTCCTCCTTCGATAGGAGAGTCGTTAGTGGGGCGCCCATTACTGTTGATAGCCTTGGGACCGGGAACATAGCCTGCCCATGCATGCCTAGGACTATGGGCACAATGCTGGCCGGGCTCACCTTGAGCTTCTTAGAAGCGTAGTATGCCAGTCTGCCCGCGTCGAGGACGCCGCTGAAACCTATGACCCTCTCCCTAGGGAAGCCCAGCTTCTTGTACATCACATATGTCATCGCATCTAGCGGGTTAGTAGTGAGCATCACAATAGCGTTTGGCGCGTACTCCTTTATCTTCTCTGCTATGTCGGCAATAATCTTCGCGTTCTTACCGAGGAGCTCCTCCCTAGTCATACCGGGCTTCCTGGGGAAGCCTGCAGTCACAATCACCAGGTCACTGCCCGCCATGTCCCGGTAATCGTTGGACCCGGTTATGCTAATGCTCTTACCCAGTATGCTCGCCGCGTGGCTAAGGTCGAGAGCCTCTCCCTGAGGCTTGTTCGGGATAATGTCTATGAGGAGTATGTCGTCCAGCTCCTTGTACATCATAAAAGCTGCGGCAGAAGTACCGACTTTACCCGCTCCAATTATGGTTATCAACGCACTCCACCTCCATATGTTCTTATCGATTCTAATCTGTTGGCCCGCGGCGTTAATACGATAAACGACTAGTAGTGTATAAGCAAGCGGGATAGTGCGGAAGCATATAAGTGGGCGAAGCGCAGGGGCTCCGGTACTCTAGACCCCATCTGGTATCTCTCGATTAAGCGTCTAGCACTCTCCATATCGGCCCCCCACGCTACGACATATAGAATTCCCTCCCTGGTATGCACGGCCGAGGCACTTCTCACAATGCTAACAACTCTAAGCCTTATTTCATAGTCAGGGAAGTGCTCGTAGAGAGCCCTCCGGATCCTATCCCACCTCGGCCTCCTCTTATACACTACTATTACCGGCGCGGTGACTCCACGGTATATCGAGGGTATTGAGACGATATTGAAACCACCTATGGTTACGGAGTCGAAGAATACGGCATCGAGAGATGAAGCATGCGAAGCTAGGTGCCTGACTATGAAAAGTAGCTGACTAGTAGCATCTAGCCCGTCGACGTGGATAGGGAGATGCGCGATCCTCTGGGGCCCCCGGTCCCTATCCCAGAGGACGCATGCTGCCACTGTCCAGCCTGTTCCAAGCTTCTTCACCAAACCGTCGTCACACGCTATCGCTTCCCCCATGACTCGCACCTAGCTTCTCAGCTATCCTCGATATGATCGGGTCCTCAGATATTACGAGAACTACTGGGTCAGGGTCTGCAGCTAGTTCTATCTGACGTGTCTTCCCGTATCTACCCCTGCTGACTGTTCGGGCCCTGATTATGCCTAGCATGTCGAGCTCGCCTATTATGCCTGATACTCTCCTGAACGTGACTTCTTCTAGGCCTAGCTCGCTGACATACTGCTTGTAAAGGTCGTATACCTCCCCGGTTGTCGCGGTCCTTCTACCCCCGCCTGTGGCTTCTACTATGGCTGCCAGGACTAGCTTACTGTGTAGAGGTAGAGTCTTAACCACGTCGACAACTCTGTCTCTCTCTATCTCGAGCCTAGCAAGCATAACGTGGCTCCTTGTAACTCTGGACTCTCCCCTCCTCTCAGCTATCTCTCCTGCAACCCTCAAAAGGTCCAGGGCTCTCCTAGCGTCTCCGTGCTCTCTCGCAGCGAGGGCCGAGCATAGCGGTATGACGTCTGGATCGAGCACGCCGGGCTTGAACGCCTCCCTTGCCCTCTCCTCGAGGATGTCGCGGAGCTGGGCGGCATTATAGGGGCTGAATACTATCTCCTCCTCGCCGAGACTACTCTTTACTCTGGGATCTAGGTTTTCGACGAAGCTCACACTATTTGTTATTCCTATAAGCGATACTTTGAAGTTCCCGCCGAGATCCTCATTGACTCTGACAAGCTTGTAGAGGATGTCGTCTCCATGCTTCTTCACGAGGAAGTCGATCTCGTCGAGCACGATAATCATAACCCCTCTCATCTTCCTAGCCCTCAGCACGAACCTCCTATAGACCTCTCCCGTACTGAGACCCGTGAAAGGGACACGGACACCTACCGCTTCTGCTATGTCGCTCATGACTCGGTAGGGGGTATCCCTCTGCCTGACGTTTACGTATGCAACATAGAGCTTCACTCCCCTGCTAAACGCTTTTTCGGCTAGCTTCCTCAGGACTAGCTTTGTCGCGGCTGTCTTACCCGTGCCTGTAAGGCCGTAGATGAACACGTTGTTAGGCCTCTCCCCCCTTAGCGCGACGGCTAAGGTGTGCGCTAGCCTCGTAATCTCCTTATCACGGTGGATTAACTTATCGGGGATATAGTCTGGCAGCAGCTTCTCCCGCTCCTTGAATATGCGGGAGTCGGCCACAGTATCGAATATCTCGTCTAAACTCGCCAATACGGGCCCCTCCACTCGCTCCAGTAGAACCTAATCCCCCACACAATCTATACACGCGGATCCGAGGTGTCACACAAGTAATACCCGGGAGAACTCACAGCTAGAGCATAACAGCACCATAATTGGAGAGCTATACTCTTATTAGCCCCCAGGAATAAACCCCCATGCATGGCCGGTGTCACAGAGCACCCGGACGGGCCGGTAGCTCAGCCTGGAAGAGCGCCCGGTTGGCATCCGGGAGGCCCCGGGTTCAAATCCCGGCCGGTCCACCAATCTCTATCCTCACAAACTCTCCGGATAAGCTACCAAGGCGCTGAGAATAGTTTTCCCATACCTAAGGTGCTAGGGATGCCAGGCGAGATGCATAGAAGGGTGCAAAGAGCCCTGATAGAACAAGGCAAGGCTCTAGGCCTCGAAGCTCTGGCCGAATACACGCCTCCCCTAATCCCGGAGAATGTTATAACCCTCGCCATGACGTCGCATGGCTCGCTAGAGATCTATAGGAGAACTTAGTTGCTCTTCTAGAAGATGAAGGATTTTTCCCTAGAGATACTATAAGAAGATTTTAATTGCATCAGTCCAGTAATTGAGTAACGAGAATTCGTAGATAACTAGTCTGATAACAGTCGATAGAGCCTAGAGTGGTGGGCCCGCGGGGATTTGAACCCCGGACCTCCGCCGTGTCAGGGCGGCGTCCTAACCAGGCTAGACGACGGGCCCCTGTCTGGGGTAGTTCTCCCTCCTCCTTCATTTCGGCGTGGGGGTATATTTGGGTTTCTCGCTCTAGCAGCGCGCTTGTACTATCACTACAGTCCTTATGGGCTCCACTCCTACATTTTTCCTTAGTATATCGACTAGTTCTCTTAGTTTTCTCATGCTCTCTTCATCTTCTACATCTATTATTTTGCCCGTATTAATACAGTGTACGTTGACATGGGGATGAGGCAAGTCTATGTGAGTTTCTCCCTCATATTCGAAGAGAGATATAACACCTTGCTTCTCAAGAAGCTTGAGAGTGTTGAAGAGAGTCGAAACTCCAATGCTAGGCATCTCCTTCTTAACAATGCTGTATATCTCTTTAAACGATGGGTGTCTCCTCACATTTTCTAGTATTATTTTTGTTATGTATATTCTCTGAGGCGTTATCCGCAGATTTAACCTTGATAGCAGCCTTATTACCTCCTCCACGCTAACCTCGTCAGTTTTGGCTTCATTCTTAATAGACATACCCTCTCCCCAGAGTTTTCTGGCCGTGCATATCCGAACCTATTTATCTTTGCTATTGACTACTACCTGTTTGAGTCGGTGCAACTCCACTCTTTACCAGCTGCCTAACAATCTCGTGCTTGTAACACGCTACGTATCTACCAGGCTTCACCTCTGCTAGTGGCGGCTCAACGCTCGGGCATAGGTCGCGAATGTCCCTGTCCCTCTCCTTCGCCTGATCGTAGTACACACATCTGGGGTGGAACCTGCATCCTGGAGGTATGAATATGGGACTGGGCACCTCACCCTTTATCTTGAGATCCCTGAGTTTCTTCCTATTCTCCGGGTCTGGGTCCGGAATTGCCGCAATTAGCGCTTCAGTATATGGGTGCAGTGGGTCGGCTATTACGTCTCTAGCGTCTCCGAGCTCTACTATTTTTCCTAGATACATAACTGCTATTCTATCACATATGTACCTAGCTATTGCTAGATCGTGCGTTATGAATATGTATGAGGTGTCTAGGAGTTTCCTTAGGTTTAGTAGCACTTCCAGTATTTCAGCCCTAATAGATACGTCTAGCATCGAGACAGGCTCGTCAGCCACAATTATGCTCGGGTTAGCGATTATTGCTCTAGCTATCGCTACCCTCTGCCTCTGGCCACCGCTGAGCTGGTGGGGGAACCTGTTGATGAACTCGCTTGGGGGCGTGAGCTTTACCATCTCGAGTACTCTCTCTATGATGTCCAGCCTCTCCTCTTTAGTCTCGCCAATCTTATGCACTATGAGCACTTCCTCGAGTATGTCCTTGATGCGGAACCTCGGGTTCAGGCTGCCATAGGGGTCCTGGTATATCATCTGTATATCTCTGCGTAGAGGTTTGAACTTCTTCTCGGGCAACCCGAAGATCTCTACAAAACCGTTCTCGTCGGGGGTAACACCCATATTTTCTAGCTTAGCCAGCGTCTCCTTCCTAGGCTTAAAGTAGGCTTTTCCAGAGTAGATTGGGACGAGGCGGAGGAGTGCCTTGCCCGTCGTCGTCTTACCACAACCGCTCTCCCCTACTAGACAGAATATCTCCCTCCTCCTGAGGTTGAACGATATGCCGTCGACCGCGTGAACGAAGAGACGTGGCTTCCCAAGTATTGTCCCTATAACTCCCCTCTTCAGGGGGAACCACACCTTCAGGTCCTGAACCTTGAGTATCTCCTCTCCAAGCTCAACCCTATACATAGCATTGCACCCCCTACCTTTTCGCGTATAACCAGCACGCGACGTAGTGACCCTTCTCATGCTCTATGAGTGGGGGCTCCTTATCGCACATCTCGAACGCCATCTTACATCTGGGAGCAAACCTACAGCCTGGAGGCGGGTTCCTGAGGTCGGGCGGACTACCAGGTATGTACTCGAGCTTGTGTATATCTCCCTTCAACCTCGGGACCGCCCTTATCAATGCCTGAGTATAGGGGTGCAGGGGGTTCTGGAATATCTGGTCGGCCGTTCCAAACTCGACTATTTTCCCGGCATACATTACGGCTATCTTTTCGCTGAGCTCCGTGACGACTCCCAGGTCGTGCGTTATCAGAATGATACTCATTTTTCTCTCCCAGTGGAGCTTCTTCATAAGGTTCAGAATCTGGGCCTGGACTACTACGTCGAGAGCCGTAGTTGGCTCGTCCGCAATAACTATGTCAGGGTCAAGTACGAGAGACATTGCTATTACTACTCTCTGCTTCTGCCCACCGCTGAGCTCGTGTGGGTATCTATCAAGTATCGAGGTTGGAAGGCCTACCGCCTTTATGAGCTCAGCAGCTTTTTCCATCGCCTCCTTCTTACTATACCCGTGAAGCAACATAGGCTCAATTATCTGCTCTCCAACCTTGTAGACAGGATTGAGTGCGTTCATAGCGCCCTGGAATATCATGCTAATACGGCGCCAGCGAATCTTCCTTCTAACCTCCGATTCACTCATCTTAGTTATGTCTTGCCCATCAATACGTATGCTACCATCTACGATCCTCCCTGGGGGAGGGACAAGGCGTAGGAGACTCCACGCAAGCGTGCTCTTACCACAACCGCTCTCTCCAACAATACCTAAGGTCTCTCCCTTCTCCAGAGTTAGGGATACCCCGTCAACAGCCCTTACTACTCCGCGCAGCGTGTAGAAGTATGTTTTCAGGTTTTCCACTTCTAGTAGGGCCACTTCGTTTTCACCCATTAGGGGAGCAGGGCTCAACCAATGTTAGCTCTGGAGGGACTCCGGATTATATAAGGATAGTGCGTTATGATATGAAAAACATGGGGGTTCGAAGCAGGGAAAAACTTTGAGGTATTCCCGCCTACCCTTACTTCTTGGCGAAGTAGTAAGCAGCGGCCGCTATTATGATGACCACTATGACCGCGGCAGCGATCATGCCGGTCTTGCTCGTTGTCTCGGTAGTCGTGGTGGTTCCGCCAGGCGTGGTCGCTCCAGGCGAGGTGGCTCCACCAGTGGTTGTGGTCTGAGTGGTCTGCGTGCCAGTTGTGGTGTTACCGCCCACGGGTAGCGGGGCTACTGTGATGCTCTGCACCGCCATGGCGGGGTTGCTGTAGCCGACGGGGTATGCTATAGCTATTAGCTTGTAGTCGCCAGTCGCTATGTCGCTGGGCAGCTTAGCCACGAACTCGCCATTGCCTAGGTACTGTAGGTCGGCGAATATTGTCTGGAAGGTCTGCAGGTCTAGTAGTACTACGTATAGCTTCACGTTGCTCTCATTAGCGGGCTGGCCGTTGACGGTCACAGTTATGTTAGCAACGATGCTGCCAGCAGTGTTGCCCACGATTGTGGGCACATCTATCTCGAGGTTGGCAGTCTTAGGCTGTAGCTCTGCAGCTATCTCCTGTACAGGCACGGGGAAGTCCTGCACTCTCTTGAGCACTGCTATGTCGTTGGCCGCGTCGTAGCTGTCTAGGTAGAACGGGCCGTTGCCAACTACCATGTGTCCGTGCTGGTCGTAGAAGTTGACTAGGTTGTCTACCCTAGTCTGCCACTCCTCCATGGTGAGCACGCCTAGGTTGATTAGCTGCTGCACCCAGTCCGGTGGGTTGTTCTTGGCGTTGAGTAGTAGATCCTTCATCTGGTCACAGGCGGTCTTGTCGAGCAGGTGTATCGCGGTGTGGTTCTCATCCTCGCTGTCGAGGCTGAAGACGTAGTAGGTCACGTTGCCGCCCTGTGTCTCACTACCGTACTGCCATAGTAGGTCCATGGCAGCGTATAGCTCGAGCGGGAAGCTGGTCCAGATGCTGGCTACCTGGGCGATGTAGCCGTCGTCTATGTGGTTATATGTGGTGTATATCTTCACAGTGGTGTCGTTGACTATCTCGACTCCCACGAAGGTAGCGAGTAGAGTTGAGTAATCGGAAGCGACAGCACTCTCATACCTAGTGTCCTTTGTCTCATTGGTCGAAGTGTCAGTACCGTACTCGAACGCTATATATAGTGGAGCTAGAAGGTCGGCTACTGTCTCGGTGCTGCCATCGTGGAACTTGAGCTTGCCCAGTAGCTTGTAGTTTATGATTACCTCGTTGATTGTTCCGTTCACAGTGACGTTGCCCTCACTTATGGTCTTGAAGGTGTGCTCCTCAGTGTCATAGTATATGGCGTCGCCTGGGAGGCTCACGTTCTTAACCACCTTGTAGGTGGCGACATTGGCGGGGCTCCAACCGGTCTCTCCGTCGGTGATCCTGCTAGTGATGGCTGGGAAGGTTATCGCCTCTACGACGGGTCTGCTGTAGAAGTCCTGCCATCCGCCGACAGGGTTCCACTTCCAGCCGGGAGCGTACACGTACCTGTTCGTGAAGGTGACACTGTCCTCGGGGTACTGCAGGTTCATGAAGGTGAAGGTGTGCCACGGGCTGGCCTTGGGGCTGGGTATTATGCCCTGGAGGTCGGGGCTGGCCAGGTAGAAGTCGTAGGTCGCTGCTATGAAGACTCTGACGCTCTCCTTAATGCCGAGCTCGAGGCCCTGGTTCACTAGCTGCCAGAACTCGTCCTCACTGGTGTAGTTACCGCTGTCGAGCTTTTTAGCTATCTCGTCAATGGTCTTGTTCTCATAGTTCCAGTATCCCTCTACTCCCCATCCGGGCATCGCGCCCCAGATGCTGCTGTAGAACCAGACGAAGTTCCCGTAGTCGTACTTGGTCATGCCAGTGATTCCCCAGCCCTCAGTGTAGAGGTGCCACTCACATGCGGCAGGGTCTCCAGTGTAGACTATCTGGAAGGCACCGCTGAAGTCCTTGTAGAGCCTCTCCACGGTTATCCCGAGGCTCTCTAGAGTGTTCGCTATCTGGTCTCCGATGTCCTTCCTTGCATCCTCGGTCCTTATGACAAACTTAACAGTAACCGGCTGGTCACCAATGTACCACTTCCCGTCCGCTCCCTTAGTGGCTCCTAGCTCGTTGAGAGCCTCCTCCATTAGCTGGACTCCATAGTCGTGACCCTTGCTAGCGATTATGACCTGCCACTTTACAAGCGTACCAATGAGGTAGGGGTAGTCAGGGTCTAGTGGGGTCCAAGGACCTACTACAGGTATAGCATAGCCCTTGTAGATGTTGCTTACTATCTGCTGCCTGTCTACGAGGAACTGGAGAGCGAACCTGGCCTTCCTGTTGCTGAAGAGGTTTACACTGCCGTCCGCACACGTGTCTGCAGGGTTTACTAGGAGGTTTACTAGACCGCTGGCAGCCTTTATCGCCTGGAAGCCCTGCTGAGTCATGTTCTGGACTAGGTTTATGTCCCTAATCCTGAACAGCCTTGCCTGGCTCAGCCCGTTCTGCAGGCTCTGGATAGCCTGCTGGTCGTCCTCTACCCTCTGTATTGTTATCGTGTTCACATAAGCCGCGCTAGCTATGCTTGCGGCCATGGGCAGAATCATTAGGGCCACAATGAGTATGGCTATCTTCCCTTTCATACACTTTCACCCAGCGAGACTCTGGGTCTCACGGTGAATTGTAGAATAATGACCCCCTATTTAAACGCTTAGCACCGTAAAGAAATGAGATATCTAATAATTAATAAAAATTAGAGGTTATCACTTGATTAGCTTCGGAGCCACAATAGGCTCCAGAGCCCTGCCCAGGATTAGGAACGCTGCAGAGAACACTACCAGAGCTAGACCTGGGAACAGGTACAACCACCAGTAACCATTTATCACAGCATTCTGCTGATAGGCCTCATTCAACAGCTTGCCCCAGGTGGGAGCGACTGGATCGCCTAGACCTAGGACTGCTAGGCTGGCCTCAGCTATTATTATGCCTGGCATTGACAGGACGGCTATTGCCATAGTGTATGGGAAGACCTGTGGGAACACGTGCTTGAAGAGGATTCTCCTCGTCGAGGCTCCTATAGCCTTCGCAGCCTCAACATATATTTGCTCGCTAATCTGTAGCGCCATACTTCTCACAACAATCACTGGTCCCGACCAGAAGAGCGCAATCATAAGCAGCGCTAGCAGCCAGAGGTTGATTGTGCCGAGAGCGACGTTAAGAGCTATAAGTATTGGTAGGAACGGAAGGGAGTTAACAATGTCTACAACCCTCATCATGGCCTCTCCTCGAATATCCTTCCAGTAGCCCGCCGCGCTACCGTAGAACGCCCCTATGAATGTTGACGTGAAGGTCACTATGAAGCCTAGGAGGAACGCGTATGGCAAGCCGAAGAGCAGTCCCATGCCTATCGGCCGGCCAAACGTGTCGGTACCGAAGAACCCATAGCAGTTACCCTTGATTTGGTACACGAGGGCTATTGGATCGATGCTCGCATTGTTTTTCCGCGCTTTTGCAGCATCGAACTGCCCGTTAGTTAGCACGAGATTCCCGGGCACAACATAGTCTATCTCGAAGTGTATCTTATATGGGCCGCTCAGCCCGCTCGGCTTGTTGTTCTCCAGTGTAACATAGATCATGCTTCCAGGCTTCTTCGTGAACTTGTCAGCAAGCTTAGTATTATCCTTAAATATTATCTTACTCTTATTTATGATCTCCTTCGAGAAGTACTGGGCGCCCTCGGTAGAACTCACGTTAGAGCCGACTAGACTGTTGAGACTCACAGGCTTATAGAACGTGTCATACTTCTTGTGTAGAAACTCAACATCTTTATCGTAATCGCCAAACAGCTTGTACTCCCTCGTGCCAGGTATCGGAACAATCTTACCCTTGAAGATGTGAATCCTCAGACCGTCAGGCCTCTCAACATAGATGTTAACGTATATCATTGTGGCTCTTCCACCGATGTTTGCTTTCTCACCAATGTGGAAGACTGCTGCAATAGCTGTATCAACGGGTATAGCTCCCTTCTCTGTCTCATAATTTATAATCTTTTCATACGTAGCGTTTACTACGACTAAATTAACGCCGTACTTCTTTACCGCGTTAATGTATTCCTGTATGGCCTCTTTTGTATTGGGATCGATCGAGTCGTCCGACACAATATTAATATTGTCAGAGGCAACTATTTTCTTATCGAAATTGTCGGTTGTTATCATAATCGAAGGCGCTTTGCTGACTACCCAGCAGGGCGGCACATTCTCCGGATAGAGGTACGTGAATAGAGACTTTTTCATCTCATAATCCTTCATGCCCTGAGGAGTGTAATAGGCTACCGCGAATATAGCTATTAGTATCATTATCCCTATCATTACAACGCTTATCTTACCACTCCACGTCTTAAGCAGTATCTCGAAGCTTGTGAGCTCCCTCTTTTCCTCCTTCTTACGCCCGAATATTTTCGGGATCTTAATCTTGGGCATGCACGATCACCTCAAGCCCTCCTAATCCTCGGATCGAGTAGGGTGTAGAGTATGTCTAGCAAGAACCTAATCACGAGGTAGAGGAGTGTTGTTATGTACGTGAGCTCTAGTATGACGGGTATGTCGTTCCTCCCGATGGCCTCCCAATACAGCCTGCCTAGCCCGTACCAGTTGAATATGAGCTCGGTTATTATGGCGCCCGAGAACACGCTAAGGACTATGGAGAATAACACTATAGTTACTAGTGGCGGAGCGGCGGGCCTTAGAACGTGCCTTCTCAGGACGATGTGCTCCGGGACTCCCTTCGCTCTCGCAACGGTAACGAAGTCCTCGTTGAAAACGTCTAGCAGAATGTTTCTTATCCTGTAGGCTGTATCCCCTATGCTTAGAATTGTTACTGTGAACACTGGTAGGGCGGCCGCTATCATTATGGTCTTCAGCCCGTGGAGTACCTCGGCCCTTTGCTCGGGCGTCCCCGTTATTATCTTGCCTAGCTCGAAGGCTGCGCCCCAGTTCGGCTTAACCTCTATCGGGTTGGGGAATATGTGGTATTTCACTGTGAAGAGGTAGATGAATACCATTGCTAGCCACCACCACGGCATGCTCACGCTGAAGACGCTCCACCCGGTGATCACGTTGTCCACAACGTTTCCAGGCCGCCTCGCAGCCACTAGTGCTAGCGGCATTGCAATGAGTAGTGTAAGTATTGAGCTAGTTGTGAAAAGGCTCACGCTAAAGGGTATTCTCTCCTCGATTATATGGAGCACGTTCTTGTCTCCCTGAGTGGGGTAGTACTGCGTCGTGAGAGAGGTAGCTCTCATAGGCGTGAACTTCAGCAGCATCTTTGTATAGCGCAGGGAGAGAACGTACCAGGGCTTGTCCAGCCCTTTCTGATGTATCTTCCTCCGGACCTCTTCCTTTATGATTATGTTGCGGCACTTATCCACTATTGCCGGCGTGAAATCGTTCTTCACGAAAGCGCTTACCACTTTCTTGTCTACGCTAACTCCCTGCTCGGAGAGTATGGCCATGGCTCTTGATGTGACCTCAGCATACAGCTGGGCATCGCCCAGCTTCGACCCTGACTTGGTCGCCTCATGAACGACCTGCTTATAGGCCTCCCCAACGGCCCGTATCACGGCTTCCCTAGTATCCTCTGGCAGCCCCTGAAGCGATTCGGTCTTGTTGGAGGACTGTATGAGGGATTGTGTAACATTATCGACTGAGCTGTCGAACGCTGCCATACCGCCCCTCGCGATACAATCCTGGTAGATAGCCATTATTGGGACGTTCTTAAACCTCTCCCTGATCGACTGCTGGACAGTCGTGTATATCTGGCTTCTCTCCCTCTCAGCGAGAGGACCCGTGAATATCGCTGCTACTATGAATGTTACTACGACCAGTACTATTACGAGGTTCACTAGCTTTACTACTAACCATCTCAACCCGAATACACCCGCCCGTGTGGGGTCGGCCCGGGCTCCTCATGGATCCAGATATACCGACTGAGCTCCCCCATTAATATAGGGTTCGCTGGTGAACGATATGGTGGCCGAGAACGTGCGAGCCGTCAAGGCGTCACTTCCCTACTATCTGGTGAGGGCCATCTGGGAGGGGGGCGAGGCCGAGCTAATTGTGGAGTCGCTCGTCATGCCCAGGCTACCCCTCCTCCTCAGGGCTTCCCTGCTCTCAACTATGCTTCCAGGCGTATCGAGGACTCCTGAGCCGGGATTCCCCCCGCTAGAGGGTCATCCCTGGGAGATCGTCTCGGAGAGCCTTATCGAGTCTATTGAAGCGATACTCGCGAGGGGGAGGGAGGCCGGTCCGCCCTTCGAGTTCGAGGGCCTGAAGGGCCTCATCAAAGCCATCATAACGCTGGGCCGCTACAAGCCGTACAGGCCGACGGAGTCGCTCACGCTCAAAGCCGCATACAGTTATGTCCATGATGTCCTAGGGATAACTAGCGTCCCCATTCTTAGACTGGAGGGCAGGGTCTTCAGGGGCTTCCGGATCCATCTCTCGCACTCCCCCCTGGGGGAGATGCCTACGTTCTTCGAGGCGTGGACGGGTAATGGTTGGGTTGTGGATAGGGTCTTGACTAGGCTTGCCAGGGAGAACCCCGAGGCGTTCGTAGACTTAGCGCGCAGGCTGGCAGGGCTAAGATGAGACCTCACACTTTTATCCGGGAATCCTAGTAGTGGATTAATTGGCCCGAGGTGGGCGCTATGACGAAGGCTATTGTCATGATAAACACGGAGGTAGGCATGGAGGAGAAGATCCTGGACGAGCTGTTCAAGATCGACGAGGTAAAGGACGTGTTCCTCGTATACGGCATACACGATATAGTAGTGATAGTCGAGGCCGACACCATGGACAAGCTTAGGAGCCTCATAACCGAGAAGATAAGGC
>WAOS01000080.1 GCA_015521185.1 Desulfurococcales archaeon
AAATTAAGTTTAAAATAATTATAGTGAAATTATGATAAAAAGGTAGTAGGATAGGTTATATCCAGCCGCGTAGCTTCATAGCTCTTACTACGCGGTCTACAGCTATCATATAGGCGGCTGCTCTCATGTTGTACTTTGAAGTGTCTAGCTTGCTCTGCCAGTAGTCGTAGACCTTGTTGAAGTTGTTGATCATCTTCTGCTCTAGCCTGTTCTTCGCCTCCTCCTCGGTTATCCATCCGCCCATCCTGTTGTTGACCCACTCGATGTGGCTCATGATCACGCCGCCGGCGTTAGCAAGTATGTCGGGAACTACGACTATGCCCTTCTTAGTCAGTATGACCTCAGCGTCCGGAGTTGTAGGTCCGTTGGCCGCCTCTACTATGGCCTTGGCCTTGATTCTGTCCGCGTTAGCCTCTGTTATGACGTTCTCTATGGCCGCGGGTACTAGTATGTCGACGTCTAGCTCTAGTAGCTCCTCGTTTGTTATCTTCTTCGCGTTGGGATAGTTGATCACGCTGCCCGTCTCCTTCTTCACGCGGAGGACCTCGTCGGGGTTTAGCCCGTCGGCATTGTAGATACCGCCCTTGCTGTCGCTTACAGCAACTATCTTAGCGCCCCACTCGTGTAGGTACTTAGCCGCGTAGTAACCAGCGTTACCGTAGCCCTGGACAGCGACTATCTTGCCCTCTAGGCCTCCCCAGAGCTTCTTTGCTAGCTCCCTGGCTGCGACTGCCGTGCCGAAGCCGGTGGCTATAATTCTAGTCTGCATCCCGCCTAGCTCGAGAGGCTTGCCTGTGACCACGCCAAAGTACTGTCCCCTCTTTATCTTGCTGTAGGCGTCGAAGTACCAAGCCATGGTCTGCGGGTTAGTGTAGACGTCGGGAGCCGGGATGTCCTGGTCTACTCCTACCACGTCGCTGATAGCCTCGAAGTAGGCCTTGCTAAGCCTCATCAGCTCGTTCTTACTAAGCTTGTGGGGGTCCACCCTTATGCCTCCCTTACCACCGCCGTAGGGAAGTCCCGCAAGGCTGTTCTTCCAAGTCATCCACATGCTTAGGGCTATAACCTCGTGCGCGTCAGTGTTGGGGTGATACCTGACACCGCCCTTGTAGGGGCCTAGGGCACTGTTGTGCTGGCTCCTCCACCCGATGAAGACTTTGACGGAGCCGTCGTCCATCTTAACAGGTATCCTAACCTGAATGAGCCTCTCAGGATAGGCGAGGATCTCGTAGATATCCTCTCCAAGACCCAGCAGCTCGATTGTGGTGCGGAGCTGTTTCTTAGCCTCCTCATACGGATCATGCGCGTTTACCATACTGATCACCCACAGTCTCTCACTTGCACTAGTTCTCCTATGACGATATAAACCGTTTCCGCTCCGTATTCTACGAGTAATAACTATGCAATAGTGGAAACATTGTGGGCTAGAGTGTAGCGCGGCACAGAGACCCGGCCCTCACACGCCCCGCTACCGGGGTGTCAGGCCGGGTGTCGCAACCGCGCCAGGGACTAACATAATTGCCCGCCGGCTTTAACCCTGGCTAGCATCGGAGGTGCTGGAATGGCATGCCCGGATTAGTGGCTCTCGTAACGGACTTTGGAGATAGCCCCTACACGGGCGTGCTACGCGCAGTAGTAAAGAGCATAGACCCCTCGCTAGAATTACTAGACATATGCCACTGCGTCCAGAACTTCAGCGTGCTAGCAGGGGCGTATGTCGTTTACACTACGTACAGGTGGACCCCTAAGGGTACTGTTATTACTGTCGTAGTCGACCCCGGCGTTGGAAGTGCTAGGGCCGCGCTAGCTGTGAAGGCCGGGGACTACTTCTTCGTCGGCCCCGACAACGGCGTACTATATCCTGCAGTCGCCAAGGAGGGCTTCGCGCACGGGATCCAGCTAGACCCGGAGAGAGTAGTAAACGCGGCCAGCCAGCTCTTCCGAGGCAAGCTTCCTGGTAAGACGTGGCAAGTCTCTAGCACTTTCCACGGCAGAGACGTGTTCGCTCCCGCCGCAGCCCTCATAGCTCTCGGGTGGAAGCCTGACGCTCTAGGCGAGCCAATAAGTATAGCCGATATGAAGAAAGTCAGCTTAGACTACCTCGAACGCACAGAGGAGGGCTACAAGCTCAAGGTCATATACATAGACAAGTACGGCAATGTCGCCCTGAGCGCCCAAAAGGGAGCAATACCCCTCCGCCAATGGCAGAACGTAGCCATAACAACTAAGGACGGCACATTCCGGGCCACCGTAGGGAGAAAGTTCTCCGACGTAAGCCCCGGCGAGCTCATACTATACGTGAACAGCTTTGGCTTCCTCGAGATAGCGGCTAATATGGCTTCGGCAGCTAGGGTTCTCGGCGTGAGTCTTGGCGATAAAGTAGTGATAACCCCGGTATAACGCTCTTTGCTACAGACAACAGCTTGCTGAGGCCCTCCTTATTCACCAGTAGATCAGTGCCCTCCATAATCAGCGTAACACCGTCGACAGGATTCTCCGGAGGCTCATAGGGTATCCAGAAGGGCTTCTCGGAGCCAGCATATATTAGACGGGAGCCCATGCGCCTAAACCAGTAACGACCATAGTAGACGTAGACTATCTTCGCGCCAGATCTCCTCTTGTACACCTTGTGCACGGGCTTCACATAGTACCCGTAGTTCGAGATGAGAGAGTTATAGTGGTAGAATGGTTCCTTTATCACGCCTTCTATTCTTCCTAGGAGGACCGCGCCCCCAAGTATTCTGACGTACCCGCCTGGCTCGTTCACTACGTAGAATATGTTCTTATTCTCAAGCGTTGGCGGGGGCTCCCTCGGCTCTTCCTTCTCACTGCCCTTCCGGGCTCCGCTCGTCGCAGGCCTCGTCACAGCCCCCGCCACACCCCCATCAGTAGAAGATTAGGGAGGGCACCGGGGGGTTATATAGCGCTCTCGCTAGAACTCGTCCTTGGCCCAGAGGCGTAGCTGCTCCCTTCTCTTTATCTCGCGGAGCTCTCTCTCCAGGTATCTATAGACGGTGCTGTGCATCCTCCCCTCCACCAGCATCTCGATGGCCCTCTTAGCTGCCATGGCTCTCTCGTAGTCGCCTATTATGGCCACTACGGTATCCCCGACGTTAATGTAAGTATCTGTCATCTGCTCAATCGTCTTTCTCGCCCGTCCCTTCTCACCTATTATGCGGGCCTTCACGCGTTTCAAGTGGCTAGGGCTGTCCCCTACGAGCTGTTTTAGGTCCACGACGACGAGTATCTGGTCCTCCTCTGCTAGCCTCATGGCTTTATCCGGTGGGAACCCATAGGCTATGGCCTTCACGATCTCGCCAGCCTTCATCACGTTTATAGGAGGGACACCCTCGACCTCGGGCTCGATTATGACTACGCTGTTCTCTGTATCAATACTCATCCTCACGCCTAGAGTGTCCATTATCTTCCTCTTAATCGAGCCCCCGACCCCGATCACAACTCCTAGCCTTTCGGGCGGTATCTTCACATACACCCTCGGCCTCACTCGTGAAGACATTTTCTCACCGCCTCCAGCCTCTGACGCAGATCCAGATCTGTGTAGCGCGAAAAGAACCTAGTAATGTTTGCTAGATCCCTCTCCAAGAACTCCCTGGCCATTGGGTGGTTGTGCTCGACAGCCTGGGAAACATCAATTATCCAAGCGCGGCCCCTCCAGACCATCACGTTATACTCACTTAGGTCCGCGTGAACGAGGCCTGCCCTACAAACTATTGCCTCGATATTATCAACAACATCTACGTACAGCCTGTTTATCTTTTCCTCGCCCAGCTCATCAATAATCTCGGCTAGCAGGGGAGCCCTATATCCCTCCTCGCCTAGAAACTCCATTACTAGCACGTTTCCGGAGAACGCGATAGGCCTTGGAACTCTTACGCCCGCCTCATGCATTCGGCGGAGGTTACGGTATTCCTTGCGGGTCCACTCGTAGATGAGCCTCCTGAAGTTCCCCTTAGGCACCCTCTCGAAGCGCGGGTCGCCTACGATATACTTGTAGATTCCGTGGCGGAACTCTGCTGTTGCAGAGAGATATATCTTAACTGCTAGGTCTCGGCCGTCCTTGGACTTGGCCCAGTACACCCTTGCCTCCTTCCCGCTGCTAACGACCCCTTTAAGCTCCCAGACTATCCCCTTCCACTCGAGCCTTCGTATGTGCTGGAGTGTGTGTATATCGAAGACTTCCTCTACAGTCTTAGTCATATCCCTGTCTTTGCGCCTCTTCTCCCATCTCTTCCTGCGGAGCCTGTTCGGGCCGGCCACTACTACTCTCCTACCTCCTCTAGGAACTCCTCTGAGATGAGCCCCATCTCGATGAGCTTATTAACCTCGTTCCTAAGATACCTGTACACTACCTCTCCTTTCATATCACTTGTCCCCCATGGCAAGAAGAGTATGACGTCTCCCGGTCTTATCCAGACCCTCCGCCTCATCCTCCCTGGGATCCAGGCCTTGTAAGTCTCGCCGTCCAGGCACATGACCTCGAGGAACCCGCCCCCTAGGTTCCTAACGACGACGCACAGCATCGTACCCTCTTTCTCGTCGGGCAGCGGTATCTCCTTCTTCCTCTCCTGGCCTCCTCCCCTTTTCTTCCGTGCCAAGACCTTTCACCGTCATATGCGTGTATGCGCTGAGACTAAATAGGCACGCTCTCCTCGCCAAGCACGTAAGCATTACCTCCAACAACAAGGACCCTGTACGTCTTCCCCTGCTCGAAGCGGTCCGTGAGCACTCTCACTCTTTCAGAGGGGAACTCTACTACCTCGTATCCGTTCTCTGAGTCTAAGAACATGATTTTCTTCTTCGACCTGCTGAGGAGGTGGAGGCGTCTTGCCTCTGCCTCAGGGTTGTACTTCTTGAATCCTCGGTCCCATAGGAATTCAGGCTTTACTGTGAGCTCCCTACCGCTCTCAAGATCAACTAAGACTGGCCCCCCGCTCCGGCTCTTTGCCAGGTAATAGTATACCCTGTCCCCGACTTCAATAAAGTCCCCTACATCTATGTCGGGTATTCTCACGAGTATTGTGAGCCTTCCCTTCCTCTTCCCGTCCTGCCTCCTCCCGACTAGCTTCCAAGTCTCGACGGTCCGCCCCATGAAAGCATGTCTAATCTTAGATGCAATCATTCTAGCACTGGACGGGTCGGAAATGAGAATATCGAACCCCTCCCTATGCTCCTCCGTCCCAATTATGGAGCCCCGCAGCACGCCCGAGAGCTCCTCGGCTATGAACTCCTCTACTCTTCGTCTCAAGCTCTTCCCTAGCCTGCCCTCGCTGCTACGTATCTGCACAATGGCGTTGTATCCTCTCTTCGTTATCCTGTTAGTACAGTCGGGGCACACTCCAACGTCTACCTTGGCCTCGACTATCCTCTCCTCGCGAACGATCGTTTCACCGCTCCTCCCCGCTACTACGACTCTAGCCTTGTATATGCCGGGCCCTGTCACGGACCGGTCTAGATCTATGCTCTCGACCCAGAATTCCTCGATGTCGCGTGTGGACCTACCCTTCCTAGCTATCACGAGCTCGATATAGTCTCTCAGCGTCTCATCCACGGTCCCAGAAGGCTCGTTCCACCCGCCCTGATACTTGTATTTCCCGCAGTATTTGCAGACCACGAAGTGGACCTTGCTGGGGATCTTAGCTACGCCATGCACTTCTACATAGCAGTCCTTGCATAGGCTCCCTATGAAAGCCGTCTCATTACTGCTCCTGCCACACCTTGGGCAGACCCTGGCCACTATGTTTCACCTTCTCCTTGAGAGAGCCTTCGCGGTTCAGAGGCGATATACGCTTAACAAGCTGGGAGCATACTAGCTTCTCCCAAGAGCTTGCTCGAGGGTGTCCCACGGGTATGGGCCTAGAGGAGAGGCTTCTCCGGCTCCTGGGAGAGGAGGGTTATCGTAGATTCTTGAGGGGGGTTGAGAATTGCTGAAAGCACGGGGGATCCTGCCTGGCTCTATCATGAGCTGAGCCTTCTGGACACGGGTTTTTACGGGGGAAGAACTCGTTATCCAGCACCTCCCGGCGAGTACTACAAGGAACTCGGCGGCGGCCTGCTTCTCCCGCCCCCACCCGAGTTTTCAGGCGTGGATACTCTGAAGGCTTTGAAGAGTAGGAGAAGCAGGAGGAGGTACGGTCCTGTTCTCAACTTGGAGAGTCTCTCGGCCGTGCTTTACTACTCGGTAGGCGTTACAGGCGTAGCCTGGTGGGGAGGCCCCAGGAGGGCATATCCTAGCGCTGGGGCACTGATGCCCGTGGAGGCATATGTTGTTGCGAGAGGCGTTAGTGGATTGGACCCGGGCATCTACCATTACAACCCCGGCGAGCACAGTCTCGAGCCGGTCCGCCTCGGAGACTACTCGAGAGCCCTCTACGAGATAAGCCTTGAGCAGGAGCACGTGTCTACGGCTCCAGCAACAATTATTCTTACATCAATAATATCGCGCACTGCATCAAAATATGGTTGGAGGAGCTACCGGTATATTCACCTTGATACGGGGCACGCGGGAGAGAACATTTACTTAGCATCGGAAGCCCTCGGCCTCGGGACTGTGGCGGTCGGGGCTTTCTACGATAGGCGTCTATGCGCTCTGCTCGATATTGACTGCGTGTCCGAGATGCCTATGATAATGTACCCGGTAGGCCCGCGGACCGGGTGATACTCTACTTCAAGGTTTTAGCCCAGCAAGGGCACGTACTGCGACATGGGTGTCTCAGCGTTGGAGCCAAGGATGAGAGTAGCTGTGCTCGGGACGGGTAGGATGGGTCAGGCAGCCGCGAGAAGGCTTGCCGCTCTCGGGTTCGAGTTGGTCCTATGGAATAGGACGCTGGAGAAGGCGGAGAAGCTGGCGGAGGAGCTGGGCGCTAGAACCGCTAGGAGCCCTGGAGAGGCCGTTCAGAATGTTGAGGCCGCAACATTGTTCCTCGCCGACGATGATGCGCTGTACAGTGTGCTGGCGGATATCCGCAGGATGGACGGCCTCGTAGTAATAAACATGGGGACGCATACCCCTAGGGCGTCTAGATACGCTCGGAACTATGTCGAGTCTAACGGTGGCTGCTACGTGGAGTCACCCATAGTTGCGGGTCCCCGCCCGCTTAGCGAGGGGCGTGCTGTGCTCATCGTGGCCTGCCGCAGGCACTGCTACGCTCCGGCGAGGCCCGTGCTAGAGGCTCTCGGAGGAGAGGCCATAATTTATCTTGGCGAGGACGCTCCGCAGGCGCAGGCGCTTAAACTGGCCTTCAATAGCCTGCTAATAACTACTGTTACGAGCCTCGCGGAGTCGCTGAAGCTCGCAGAGGCATATGGGGTATCGAGAGAAGTCTTCAAGGAGCTCCTAAGCCACACGGTGTTCCGGAGCGTCTCGGAAAAGTATGTTGATAGGATGACGAGGCCCCCGGAGGAGCCGGCGAGCTTTACCGCTCGCCTGGCGGCGAAGGATTTGGAGTATGCGGAGAACGCTGGCTATGATGCGGGCGTGCCACTCCCCCTAGTAATGGCCGCGCTACTGTCTTACATGAAAATACCTAGCGAGAAGCGGGATGCGGACTACACTCGAATATATCACTTCCTCTAGTCTCTAGAGTGGAGAGCTTAAGACACGAGGGTGCACAGGCTTGGTTTCCCCCCTGCTCGAGAAGAGGGGTATAGTGCGCGACCAGATACATGGTTTCATCGAAATCAACAACTTAGAGTATTCTCTGCTCCAAACCCCCTTCCTACGCAGGCTTCATAATGTAAAACAGCTGGGACTCGCAAACCTCGTCTTCCCCGGCGCCACTCACACCAGGTTCAACCATAGCCTAGGGGTAATGCACATCTCTAGTCAGATAGCGGATAGGCTACTCCAGATCGCTAGGCGAGGCGCCTACTGCGGCAGGATATTCCTCCACTGTGATAGGGGCACCGAGCAGTTTTTGGAGACTGCGAGACTAGCGGGCCTACTCCACGATATAGGTCATCCCCCGCTAAGCCATCAGATGGAGGAGAGCCTGAAAACCATCGCTAGGGCACGCTCCCTGAGGACAAACGAGCCGAGCCCCTACACGAAAGTCATAGCCCGCTACGGAGGCGGGAAGCTCCACGAGGCCTTCACTAGGCGCTTCATCTCGAGAATAGTTGAACACCTAGAGGATAGAGGCGAGTACGAGAAGGCTCTCTACGTTAGAGCGGCTGGCGCAGTGCTGGGAGCATACTCTCCAGCGGAACTAGAGAATGTCGGCCTCAGTCCCGACTCCGTGACAGTGTTCCTAGACATCATTAGCAATGAAATATTCGATGCGGACCGTCTAGACTACCTCGTTAGAGACGCCACGATGAGCGGCGTTGTTTTCGGCGAGATAGACATAGACCGTCTACTAGTAGGTCTACAGCTAGATCTCGACGGAGAGGGCAACATCCGGATAGGGGTACATCCTAGGAGCCTCCAGACGCTCGAGGATGTATTCGATGCTAGATACAAGATGTACCGAACAATCTACTACCACCACAAAGCAATAGCGATAAACATAGCAATTACACGCGTTGTGGACATACTTATCGACAACTGGAACGATGTAGCACCGAAATCCCTCCTCGACAACCTGAAGGGACCCGAGGATCTCTACAACCCGGAGGCTATAGCTGATGTCATACTTGAGGGGAAAACCCTGTATACAGATTCTGACTTCGACTCTATACTATACAACATGAGCGCGTCCAAAAACCCGCAGCACTCGAGATGGGCTCACTCGCTCCTCCACGAGAGAAGTCTGCTCCCAATATCCCTCGTGAAGAGACCCGAATCCCTCGTCATACGCATCGCTGAGCGAGTTGCTAGAGACCACAGCAGGAAGTCATCTCTGGAGACAGTTAGCGAGATCTACAGGATAGTGGGGGATGCTGCTAGCAAGAAGAGAGGAGTGTTCGAGAAGGCACTAGCAGATAGGATATACAGTGCTCTCCGCGGCCGCATACCCGGCCTCAACCCAGAGGATCTCACTATAGAACTTGACACGCGTCTCATAATAAGCAACAACCTCAAGTCGGTGTCTGAGGCGTATAGAAGCCTATACCTCTACTTCATATCTCAGATAGGGAAACTTAGCCTTGTGTTCACATACGTTTACTCCGACGATAGGGAAAAGCATCTAGCACTGTACAGGGAGAGAAACACACTCAGGAAAGTCTACGAGGACTTCGTAGCGGACCTTGTCGTAGAGCACACGCGCTAGCTACTCCCTCCTCTTCACGCTCCTCTTTATTATTTCTACTAGTTCAGAGTCTACTGCTGCTCCTTCGCGTAGGTCCTCTAGTATGCGGCGTAGCTCCTGCTTGTCGTAGAGGAGCTCTAGGGCCAGGCTCCGCATCCACGGCTCACCCCTCTCCGCAATAAGCCGAAGCCCAGCCTCAG
>WAOS01000081.1 GCA_015521185.1 Desulfurococcales archaeon
CAGTTATGAGGCACTCCTCGGCCCCTGGCGTGAGGCGGCAGGAGTCTATCTTCGCTATTGCCCTCCCAGGGTTCATGTATGGTGGTCCTATGCGGGAGAATATGGTGAGGACCCTGCCATCATGATTCCACTTGTACCCTGCATAGGCGGGCTCATGCCCTCTCACTATAATCTCGACACCAGCCTTCTCTATCGCGGCTCTAGTAACGGGCCTTCCCCACAAGCTACCGGCGCCGCGGGGATTCGGCTTCCGAGGGATATCCATCTCTTCTGGGTCGTTCCAGAGTAGCTCCTCAAGTACCACAGGGTCGCCGCCGCTCCAAAGGTAGCCAGTGAGATCCCTGTCTAAACCTATAGTGGGCGGGCCGCCGTGAACGGCGAGGAATAAGCCCCTCATGACCAGGACTGCTGGCAGCTTCTGGAAGAGCCTCATAGACGCGCTATAGATCTCGGCGGCGTGCTCGTCCCCATATAGTCTTACGAGCGCTGTCGGGTAGTCGTGTGGATGGGGTATAAGGTTCTCGGGTGGCTCGTGGTTTCCGCGCAGCAGTATAGCTCTCCCCTCCATATAGAGTTCTAGGACGCGGTGGAGAACATGCACCTGCCCCTCTGGAGGCCCCCTGTCAACATAGTCGCCCAGGAACACTAGTATGGAGTCGTCTCCCGCCGCCTTTAACACCCATTCGAGGCTCTCGGCGTCACCATGTAGATCCCCCACTATTACAATAGGCTTGTGCGGGGGTTCAGCTAGGAGGAGCCAGCCTTTCCGGGCAGAGCCAAGAGGCCCCTGGCCTACCGTCTCCTCCCTCTTAAGCCTCTCAACCGCCTCATTGATAGTATCAAGAAGCTTCCTGAACGCGGGGGGTCCCTGCAATATGAGGCACCAGTAGGTAGGGAGGGTTTATCCTTATTAAGCTAGGCTCCACACGATTCCCATTATATCGAGGAGTGTTAGTCTTGGAAGCCGGTCTTCGCGAGACCCTCTACCGTGTGCTCGCAACACTATACCAGTACGCCGAAAAAGTTGCTGTACTAGAGTATCCGAGGAGGATGGCGAGGAGGAGCATCGACCTAGCCGTGTCTCTGCCAGATAGGAAAAGACTCCTAGTGAAAGTCGCTCTCGACACAAGCCAGGTTACCCGGGGGGAAGTACTGGACCTTGTCAACCTCTCATCCGTCCTCGGAGTTGCACCGTTAATAGTTGCCAGGACGCATCACGGCCAGGAGATGATAGAGGGTGTAGCATACGACAGGCTCGGTGTTAAGAGCGTCTCCCCTGAGACGCTCGAAGCCACACTCTCCGGGAAGGGGGAGGTCTACGTATATGAGTCGCGGGACTCCTTCCGAGTTAGGATTAATCCGGAAGCCCTGAGGAGGAAAAGGCAGGAGCTAGGGCTTAGCCTGGGTGATTTAGCGGCTAGGCTCGGAACCTCCAGGAAGGCTGTATATGATTATGAGAGGGGGAGAGTGGACCCTACACTCGAGAGGGCCGAGGTACTGATAAGGATACTGGGCGAGGACGTTCTAGAGCCCGTGGACATATTCGAGCCTCCAAGAGAGGTTAGAGCCTCTAGTGGTTCCACACAGACTAGGTTGGAGGAGATAGTCTCGAGGCTACTCGAGGAGGCAGGCTATAGCGTCGCCCATGCTAGAAGAACTGTCGCCGATCTCGGCTGCTCCTCCCAGGAGAAGAGGTTCCTCTTCGTCCTCGACGAGGAGCACCCTAGGAGGAGAGCTAGCGAGGAAAAGATAGCATATTTCCAGGAGCTCGCCAGAGTAGTGGGCGTAGATGAACATGCAGTCATAACAGAGAATAGTGTGAGGGCCAAGAGGCTCGACCGCGAGGGAGTAAGGGTATATACGCCCGAGGAGATTGGCGAGATGGTAGCAGGCCATGGGGCCAGGCTACTTCCTCACAGGAAGCCCAGGAGTAGGGAAGAGCACTATAGCGGCGAGGATAGCTGATGAAGCCCGCCGCCTAGGATGCCGTGTAGGCGGTATAGCCGCTCCGGAGGTCAGGGAGCCAGGAGGCCGAAGGCAGGGGTTCCTCATAATAGATG
>WAOS01000082.1 GCA_015521185.1 Desulfurococcales archaeon
CCCTCTTCATGAACTCATCATAGAGCCCCACGCTAATGTTAAAGTTCTGGAGGTTCACGTCCTTCAACTTGCCACTCTTCGCCCTTATGAAGTCCTCTATGTCAGCGTGCCAGACGTGCATTATACCCATGTTGGCTCCGCGCCGTCTACCACCCTGCTTGATGACCTCGGTGTTCAGATCGAAGAGCCTCATGAAACTGAGCGGCCCGCTCGCGAGGCCGCCGCTTGTTAGAACGACATCATTAGCAGGCCGTAGCTCGCTAAAGTCGAAGCCCACTCCGCCGCCGTGCTGGAATATGACAGCCTGGGCCCGGACCGCGTCGAGAATACCCTCCCCGTCAGGGGTAACTATGCTATCCCGGACGGGGACCACGAAGCACGCTGATAGTATCCCTAGGTCGGTCCCCGAGTTCATGAGGGTGGGACTGTTTGGCATAAACCTCAGCTCGCTCATAATCCTATAGAACTCTTCCTCTATTTTTCTAATCTCGTCCTCACTCTTCCCATACCTTCTCTCTACTTCTGCTAGGAAGCTAGCCACCCGGCGGAATAGCATCTGAGGGGTTTCACGATACCTCCACGTCTCTGGGTCCTTTAGGAGGTACCTTGCCTCGAGGACTTTGATCGCGTTGAACGTGAGCCTTAGATCCCTCGGGTCGAGCTCCTCCCAGTTGCCCTTGCCATATACATCGTTGTAGATGTGAGCTAGCTCGAATCTTTTGGCGGCCTCGAACCACCTGGGATCGGTCACTCCCTTCTCGACCATGAGCCTCTCGACCCTGTCGGCCAGGACGGCGGCGTACACCTTCGAGTCCTCGATCTCGTCGAGGAGCTCATTCAGGAAAGCGTAGACCTCCGCCTCCCCTATGCCCGCGGCTAACGCGGCCTTCCTTATAGACTCCCTGAGCTTGCTGAGGCTAAAAGGCTCCTCCCTACCATCCCTCTTGACTACTGTATGGGGCATCATACCATAGCACCCCGCTTATTCTGCGGGGATTTGTCCCCAGGCCTCCCGGGCCCTCCACTAGGGAGGCCGCAGTGATTGACGAGCTCCATAAGACCGGGCCCTCTAGCCACTGTGCCGCCCCTATCCTGGTGGGGCGCCCCGAGCTCGATCGTATCTATAGGCGGTAGTACCCAATCAAGCTGGGAACCAAGGTCGTATACGAGAAATACTGATAGGGACTAGGGGCCCCGATATTACTGGAGTCCGGCTCCCTCCTCGAGCCGGGGAGGATATGCGGCTGTGCCTAGGAAGTCAGGGAGGAGGACGAGGAAAGCGGGCTCAACAAGGAAGTCTAGGGGTTCTACATCTAGGAGGAAGAAGTGGAGCCTGGACATGGACACTGTCGTTCCCGAGGTTGCTAGGAGGGTCATAGAAAGACTCGGTCTCGACTACGCCGGGGTGTCTGTAGAAGACATTAGAGATCTTATAGAGGAGATAGTGCAGGCTATAGCCGAGAACAGAGCGACCAAGCCATCGATCGACAGCCTAGTGAGGAACATAGTAAGGAACGGGCCGGCTCTGAAGAAGGCCGTCGCCGCTATTCTAGCCCAAAGAGAAGACCTGACCGGCGAGCAGATAGACTTCATAATAGCGAGCGCTCCCGAGGTCGCAGGAAGGGTTGCGCCAAGGCTCTACACTATAGCCAGGAAGAAGGGAATGGACCATGTTGTTGACGCGCTTAGAACGCTATGGGTGACCTATGGGAGGCCAACGCCATTCACGTGCCCCAGATGCGGGTTCCGGGCCCTGACGCCCGATCTGACCTGCATGGTATGCGGTGCCAGCGTCGACGAGTACGAGTTTAAAGAGAGCATAGGTTTTGAGGATCTCCTCGAGGAGATGGCGAGGGAGCGACCCTCTGATGCCCTCCAGGCTGCTGAGGCCGGCTTCGTGCTCTACGATGGCAACCAGCTCCTTCCTCCGAGTGCCCGCGTCCCGGGGAAGCCCTACATGGAGCTCTACCTAACAGGCAGGGAGAGGGAGATACTGAGGCGGGCGGCTACTCGCGCAGTGAGAGGATAGACACGTTCAGAGTGTATCTAGAGCAGTACCTGCATGTACTCTCTCCCGGGGACGCGTAGCCTCCACACTCGATGCACACGGGGTACATGCCTGACGCGGCTGCGGCCAGCGCGTCGAGACTCTTAGTGGGGCTGTATTCCAGCTCGGGCCTGCCACTCGCGGCACTATAGTACACCTCCTTAGCGGCCGATAACCGTTTAACACAACCTGGCGGGGCCTCGACTCCGGAGATAGCGGCGTAAGCCGCCACGAGCTCGCCCTCCACCCTCCAGAGCCCGCTCGCGATGGGGGGCTTGGTCCAGGCGAGGCTGTGTAGCGCCTCGCTTAGGGCCTGGGGCTCGCCGCGCAGGAGCGCCTCCAGTAGTAGCAGGTTTAGGTCTGTCCTCGTGAGGGGTAGTAGTACGGCATCGGCCCCGAGTATTCTGGCCGCGCGGAGGCTCCACCTGCGGTCGTGCCTCCAGCAGGCTACGGGGTCGCCTCTCTCTGGGGGCTCTCTGGGCGATACCCGGACAACGGCGACGCTCACTCCCCGGGGAGGGCTCGCGTCAATGCCCTCTGGGACTCCTAGTATGACTCGGGACCCGTACTGCTCCTCTATCTCGGAGAGGGCGCTCGCTAGAACGAGGCTCCCTAGAGGATTGCTCGACGCCAGCGGGACGAGTATCTTCTGGCGTGGCTTTAGGAGTCCGAGGCGGGCTATGCTCCTTTTAACAGCCCTGTGAAGGGCCTTCCTCGTGCACCTGGCGCAGAGGAGCTCCCCGCTGTAGGTTCTCTTGTATACTGCCGGCCTCCTCTTGCAGGCTGTGCAGAGCGGGGTTTCCAATATGGCTCCCCCAGGTCTCTCCCTCGGCTCCCGCGGAGCGCTCCCGGATTATAACCCGGGACCCCGGGAATAGCGAAACACTTTTATAGAAGCAGTCTCTCGTCTAGAGCCCGGAGTCCGAAGCGGTAGAGTGAACAGGGTGATAGAGATGGCACTGGGAGCAGGGATGCCCGTGCTAATACTCAAGGAGGGCACCCAGAGGACCTACGGCCGTGAGGCCCTCAGGAGCAACATACTGGCGGCCAAGGTGCTCGCCGAACTCCTCAAGACGAGCCTAGGCCCCCGCGGCCTCGACAAGATGCTCGTTGACGCGTTCGGAGACATAGTGATCACCAACGACGGCGCTACCATAGTGAAGGAGATGGAGGTCCAGCATCCCGCTGCCAAGCTCCTCGTTGAGGTTGCCAAGGCCCAGGACACTGAGGTGGGAGACGGCACCACCAGCGTAGTGG
>WAOS01000083.1 GCA_015521185.1 Desulfurococcales archaeon
AAATTAAACTGTTTAGGCATATATAACGAGGCTTCATTGGAGGTGCGTAGATATAAGGTTTTGGGTTTCCATAGTTTTCTGCCGGGGATGAAGATCCCAGGCGACCCTGAACCCCCAGAGGTTGGGGGTTGTGAGGAGTTCAGCCTTGACGGACCGCTCTAGCTCCTCCTATGGCCGTGGCTATGGCTGCAGCAATGGCTGCACTAGCTATTAGTAGTGTTGTGAGTGTGCTCTGCGTGGCACCTCCGCTCGTGGCCGCGGCGGAAAGGTTTTCTCCTGCGCCGGGTTGGAGTATGAGGAGTCCCCATGCTGGCTCGTAGTAGTGGGCTACGATGACTAGTGCGGCCCATGGGGGGCTCCCTTCTATTGTGGCGGAGACGGGTGGGGCTCCCTGGGAGCACTTTTGTATCCAGTTGACGAGTAGGGGTGTTCCGGCGGCCGCGCAGAGCCGGGTTGCTCCTGGTACTTGGGATTCGGGGCTTGCTCCTGCTGAGCGGACCGTTTCGATGCTCCCGTCGGCGTGTAGGGGCATCGATATTGTGGTTCCGTTGTCTAGCCTCACTATCGCTACATCGTGGGCGGGGAGTGGGAGCCAGATCTTGAGGCTGACAGGCTTTGTGGTGCCCGCGACTGTTACTGTTGCAACAGTTCCCACAACCGCCACTCTCTCGCCTGCCTCGAAGATCCTGGCCTTGACATAGCCCGTGCCCAAGACTGGGCTGGCCCCGCCGGCGGGGGCACCGGCTTGTCCTGGCTCGGCTGGGGGGATGAACCCTACTATGGCCCATTTCGGGACTACACTTATGTGTATGGTTAGGCCTCCCGTCATGCCAGCGGCAGAGTATCTCTTGTCTATCACTGCTGCGACGCTTAGAGGGTCCACTTTGCAGCCTTGGGGGACGCAGTAGCCGCCATTATGTGTGTCCTCTACTCCGTAGATGATAGGATGGTCCCTCCCTAGGAGGAAGCTCGCGCTATACTCGTTCCCACAGGAGCACTCCTTCTGCTCGTCTAGGCAGAACTTTAGGGTTACACCCGCTATGCTCACCTTGGCCATTTCATCCGCTATATCGCTCGGCGCCTTCACAACGTTTCTCGCCAGTACTAGTGTGGCCTTGCCTCCCTGCGTGGTCTTCACAATGAAGGGGTTGCCTAGCTTCACCTGAGAGCTAACTATCGTAATGTTCCCCCCGCGCGATATTATTAGGCTCTGGGTCCTGTCTAGCCCCGTGCTCCCACCGCTCATCTGGTATATCTCCGACTCTATCACCAGAACATCACTAGTGCTCCCAGCTGCGCTGAGGAGCCCCTCTCCCACTAGGATGGTCCGCGCGACCCCGAGCCTGACATGCCCGTCGGGATACGATACTCTAACCGCGGCGGATCCCGTCCACAGGTAGGAGCCGATTATAGTGATGTTAAGCCCTGCAGCCGCCGCACTGCCGGGGAGAGGATTCTCTGGCTGTGGAGCCTCCCCGCCGGGGCCCGGCTGGGACTGCTGGGGAGGTGCGGACCTGTTAATGTCAACGGCGTAGACCCAGCCGGGCCCGTGGGCCACGAGTGTCGAGTTGACTATTGCAATGCTGCTTAGCGGACCGCTGAGATCGATTGCGTCGCCCTCGTAACTGGTAACGTTAGTCTCTTCAACGGCAAGGGCAGTAGTGCCCCTTAGGTTTATGGGGCCTATGCTCGAGCTCCTTATGAGAACCCTCTCGCTGGACCCCCTAAGCCTGTCTATGGAGGATCCCATTATTGCCAGATGAGTACTATTGATGCTGAGAGACCCTAACCTAGCGCTTCTAAGAATAGTGAGGCCTGCGGAGTAGATCTCGGCTTTACCTGCGCTCAAGTACTCAGCTCTGACAAGGGGCATTAGGCTGGAGCCTAGCAGCTTTGCTTTTCGCGAGGAGACGTTTAGCATCTCCAGGTAGGCCTCCGCCTGGCCTACAAGCGTGTATGTGCGAGAATCGACTACGCGAAGAGCCCCGACGCCCCCTGCAAGTATAGCACCGGCCGTGGCCCCACTAATGTTCGCTACTGCCGCGCCGCTCACGTGAATCGTCGATGTGCGGAGGGGATCGCGGATGTCTCTAAGATCTGTCCTAGCGCATCCTACAGCGTAGAATGCTATAGTAGCGTTCATGACACTAACGTTTACCGTGTTTAGCCTGAAGCATTGGAGAACCTCGAGTATTAGGAGGGCGCCTCCCTCGCTCCCCTGGACGCGGAGGCCGCTCACCTCCACTTCCCGGGCACTCTCTATCCTTATAGTTAGCGTTGATGCGGGCGGCAGGACTATGTCGCCGCCGAGTAGCACTTTCTCCGCATCACGTATTTCTAATACAGAGTCGCCGGGCTTCGCCACTATATTGTTAATGAGAACGACGTCTTCCCCGCTGACAAGCGTTGCCTTTTCGATCTCTCCGCTGATCATAGTGCTGGTGGGCTGTGCGTGAGCAACGATTAGTAGTGCTGCGAGAACTATTATGAGGCTAGCTCCTCCTCTCACGCCTCTTCACCCACAGAATGTAGAGTATGCTGCCGCCCAGACCCACTACTAGTATCATAGTAGCTATCCTCCTAGCCTGCTCTATGCCTCCCTCTTGTTGGGCCCCGCTACTATTGGAGGGAGTAGTGGACGTAGTGTGAGTAGTGTTAGTTGCAGGTACTGGGCTGCTCGGGGAAGTAGTTTCAACTCCTCCACCAGCCGCCGTGGTCGGGCTAATCGGGAGTGCTGGGGGCTCGACGAGTAGGAAGACGTGTGGCGCCACAGCAATGTTTCCTGCCGAGTCCCCTACGTACTGGGCTAGGACCGCGATTTTCGTCCTAGAGTATATTTTTGAGAGGCCTAGAGCGCTGCCCGCGACCGTGCACCCGCTACTGTTGATGAGGCCCGCTGGGAGCCACTCCTCCTTGGCCTGTGGGTAGCTCCACACGGCGCCCTTCTCAGGGCAGCCCGACGGGTCCTCCGCCTTTAGGAGGGGAATAATTGATGATGCCTGGACGATCCCGTCCAGCGGAACGAGCACGAGCCTCGGGAACGACCTCAAGAGTGTCGGCGGCCTCCTGTCGAGGACTAGCGGTCCGGTCCATGTTCCGACATCTCCGCCAAATACGTTCGTGGCGATTATAGAGTAGCTGCCGACCGCCTCAGCGAGACCTATTCGTGGGGAGGCGGCGATTATCGACGTATACATGTTTTCTTCCGAGGGAGTCCTGACCAGATCGTGTCTCATCCATTCAGGAAGGAGGGGGACCTCGAATAGTTGTCCTCCGGCGACCGCTGCCACCAGGAAGGGTAGCATGGCCGGGCCGGGCGGAGATACAACAGCCACGCTTGTATTGAGCGGCAAGTAATACTCTGCGGGGTGCGCTAGGAAGCCGAACTGTGTGATCACCGCGTCGGGTAACTGACCCGTGGGGTCGTGATCGAGTATCCCGTCCCCGTCGGTATCTACTAGGAGATTGGCTAGCCAGGAGAAGTAGTTCGAGCCCTCAACTATCATTGTTGAGCTAGAGCTGTTCTGGTACTGAAGGCTCCACAGGCCCGAGTACAGGAGCAAGTAGATGCCCGGAAGGTAGGGGCCGTCCGTGGCTACGAAATCATTGTACGCCACGACCTTCTCCGCTTGGGGATCGTCGCTCGTGCACAGGCATCCGGTACACGTCGGCATCATGAAGTATGATGCGTTGAACCTGTTTCCAGCCATCACGAGGTCCTTGTAGCCGCCGGTTATAACGGTGTACTGGGACCCCTTAACGCTGTTCCCGATAATATACGCCGATAAATAGTCTCGGGCCATACAGTTTGAGTTGATGAAGAACGAAGTAGGTACTAACACATCGTTCCCCGCCAGGACTAGCCTAACTCTCGCCCCCGGGGGGATCAGCGACGTATTAGTGACCACGTTAATCTCGCCCATAATGCTGGAGTTAACCATGGTTATATCCACGTCTGTCGTGTTCCCCACTACGAAGTCAATAGACACGTGCCCGCCAATAATGCTACAGCACGCGTAGAAGACACTGTATCCCTTCCCGAAATCATAATTTATATGGATAAGCCCGATGCTGGAGTCGTGGACGAAAGTAGTCCGCACGCTCCCCGCTAGCAGGTCTACCTTGGACTCCTCGAGCGAGACTAGGGGGGCACGCTCCGCGACCATGCCTGATACCGTGGAGTTCTCTAACGTAAACGCGGACATCTCGCCCCTAACATGCACCACTGTAGAGTCGCTGATCTCAAGTGCCGATAGAACCGCGAAGATCCTGCCGGCGGCAGAGCTCTCTATTAGGATCCTGCCGGCCCCATACGCTTCTAGGACACCGATATAAGCGTCTTCAAGAGCAGCCGAGAGAACTCCCAGAATTGATAGGTTCGACACGTAGACGTGGCGAACGGACACCTCGCTGGCCGCTGAGACGACTGTGTATATACGGCCAGTCATGTTCTCCAGGACTGTGTAGTCGAGACTGTTTATCTCTAGGAAAACGCGGCCGGAGCCTCCCCCGCTACGGTATGAACCACTGTGCTCCACAACGGAGAACCCGAGCACTCTCACGCTCCTAGCCGATCCGATGATTATTGAACAGTTGTATGCTCCAACTATAGCCTCTAAATCCTGTATGGTAACGTTCCCGCCCGCCCAGATCTCCAATACTATTGGCGCCCTAGTGCAGTTCAGCGTTACATTACTAATCACAATATCCCTGCCCTCTAGAACCTGTTTTAGCGGGAGATAGGGAGCAAGAGCCTCATCGCTCAGCATGGAAGGACTTACAGGCTGACTACTCCCCGAGAGGGATTGAGCTACTAGGACCATTACTACTAATCCTAGTAGTATACTAGTTCTCAATACCCGGACCACCGTGGCGATGCGGATTGCTACAGATCCTCCAATTATTGGATGCTCCGGGCGAGTCTCTTAAGTTCTTCCCGTGGTAGCAGGCGAAACCTATATCTGTCTCTAGCCGTATAGGGGCCGCGCTGTAGAGGAGATGTAGAATGTCTCCGGGTCTAGGTGACGTGGTGCTGCTTTACGGGCAAATAGTTGCTATAATGAACCCTTTCACAGCTCTGAATAACTACATTACTCTTACACAGGGGATGACGGAGGAGGAGGCTAGGAAAGTCCTCAAGAAGGCTATGATTGTAGTGCTGGCTCTCGGAGCTCTCTTCATCCTCGCCGGCAGGCTCATCCTAGAGTTCTACCATCTAAGCCTAGCAAGCCTGAGGCTGGGCGGCGGCCTCCTCCTCATGTACATCGCGATAGATATGCTGAGCGGCCAGCCAAAGACGAGGACTGTCGAGGGAGACGAGATAGCAGTTGTCCCCCTCGCGACTCCGATGATAATCGGCCCGGGGACTATGACGCTGCTCATAAACCTTGGCACTCAGGAGCCCCTGGGCTCGGTGATTGTTGCTTTTCTCATTAGCCTGGCCACTATACTTGCTACGCTGAGCATGTCGGGTATATTCAAGAGGGTCATGGGTAAGAGCGGTATAAAGGCTATGGCTAGGTTCATGGCTCTCATAATCGCAAGCGTGGCTGCAGAGATGATTCACGGGGCCATAATGGAGTGGGCATCCGAAATTAGGCGGCTACCTCTCCCCTCCTAGCCCTGCTGGGGGCTATGAGCCCGGCTCCCGGGTCTATCTCTATGGTATCGCGTGACGCAGCCTCTAGGATTCGTATTGTGTTGAGCCTGTTGACGACCTCCCAGAATTCTTCGTCGCTCATCTCCTCGAGCCTCGTCCGCAGGCTCTCGGCGAGCATCGCCTTCTCCCTCTCTAGAACGTCCCCGGACTCCGTTGGGGTCGCGGCTATCCTCACGATGAGCGTTGCGATGTTCGTTATGAGGAAGGTTATGTATGCGACTCCGAATATCATGAGCATCGAAGCCACTAGCCTCCCCATGGGAGTCACAGGGACAACGTCCCCATACCCTACTGTCGTGGTTGTGGCTATGCTAACCCAGAGAGCATCCCATATGCTCCTTATGCCACTGGCCTGGCTACCGCTCTCGGCGACGTAGAGCGCTAGGCTGCCCCCCGCGAGCATTACTCCTGCTAGCACAGCGGCTTGAACGCTTAGGGTCAGGATTTCTCTACCAATAATGCTGCTGTGCGCCTCTAGGTAGAGGAGATCGTAGGCGATTCGGGCAGCTCTTAGGAGGACTATTAGTACCGCAATGTAGTGGCCAGCAATTATGCTCGTTCCGGCTAGGTCGAGGGCGTAGAGGGGCATGCTGCTCAGCGCGAGCACTAGCCTGGGGAGGCCTGTCCAGGCTCCCACCACGACCAGTATGAGGCTTACCGCTAGGTCTGCGAGGACGAGGCTACCGCCCGAGCCACCGATGAGGCCGAGCCCTACCATCACCGCGCTGGCAGTAACGGTAGCGTCTACCATGCGGCGGAAGTTCGCGTTGAATACTCTCTTTAGCTCCATCCCGGGGGACCCACTACAACTATCGTTGGGCTCCGCAGGGGAGGAGGGGTATACTCCTAAGTATTACCCCCAGTCTCCGATCTCCACCACCCTAGGAACTCCTCGACCCTAGCCGCTAGCTCCGCGGCCTTCCTCCTACTGTAGGGATAGTGCATGAGGGTTGGAAGCCTGAGTATCTTATCGTAGAAGTGGGACACGCTGTCCTCGAACCCCCTCCCAAGCTGGCACCCCGTGTGGAACACCCTAGCTATCCCGACGGCCCCGAGAGCGTCGAGCTTATCCGCATCGCTCAACACCTTCGCCTCCACAGTCTCAGCCCTCACCCCAAGGCTGTAGCTGTGAGCTAGCACTGCATGCTCAACTTCTCCCAATATGCCCTGGAGGCCGTGAGCTGGCAGGAGGCTCCTAGCAATCCTGGCGCTCTCCACAGCATGATGAGAACCGCCGGAGGATCGGCCCGCATCATGGAGGAGTATAGACACGTAGAGAACCATCAAGTCAGCCGTGAGACGCTCTGCCTCTAGGATTCTCTTAGCCCAGCTTGCAACCCTTAGGATGTGGGGCCATCCATGGGCCGGGTCACAGCCCAGGAGCCTCCTCGCCTCTTCCTCGAGGGAGGATATGGGGGGTACCCCTAGGATGCTGGCCGGGCTTTCGGAGCACCCGCGCATCCCTGCACGCCCGCTACTTGAGCAGGGCTTCCTCGGCCGCGATCTCCGGGTTAAAGCTAATGTACTCTACCATGCTCCCCCTGATCAAGGCCTTCCCTATCTTAGCCTTCACGGTCTTACCATTGTTCTCGAGCATTACCGTGTCGTCAAGAACCAGGTTCATGGTGCTGTCTGTAGCGAGGAGCACACCCATATACTCGCTACCGTCTTTCAGCCTCACGTATATCTGCTTCTTAATGTGGCTCCTAAGGAATTTCAGCGGCTGAACTCTCTGAGCGCTCACCGCGCATTCCACCCGGTAAGACAGGCGTCCGAGACAACTAGGATATTAAGCTATCGCCGGCTAGAGCAGTCTCGCCACGTCAACAATATGCTCCGGAGCTACTCTCCCATTATTCAGGAAGCGGACGCCCTCGAGCTCCAAGAGCCTCCTCTTAAACTCCGGGCCCCCCGGGCCACTATAGCCCCCAAGGCTCCCGTCGCTGCGCACCACCCTGTGACACGGAACCACTATTGGAGTATCGTTGAGGGCTAGCGCCCTGCCAACTAGTCTAGGACTCACAGCTAGCAGGCGAGCTATGCTCCCATAAGTCGTGACCCTCCCTGGAGGAACGAGGCTAACAATCATCTTAACAGCATCAACAATGTCGCCTAGACCAGCCCTCCCTATAAGCTTTGCCCCACGTACCACCAGCAACGGCAAACACGCGCACCCCAGACAGGACGAGTACGAGTCGCCCACCCTATATTGGTAAGTTAGCATACATTAGCATAAGATTATCATTACACTGACCCAATTAGAAATAGATGAGCCTCCTAGTGGAGGCTCGGAAGAAGAGAAGTGAGTAAAGGAAGCATGCGAGGGCTAATGCCCCTCATGCTCATTGCTGTACTAGCAATGGGCATGGTCGGAGGCGCTCTAGCCCTCTGGTGGGAGAGCCTAACCGTAGACGTAACAGTCCATACAGGAACCCTAGACGCGAGCCTAAGCGTGGAGAGCTTCGGAGACAACGAGACAGACATAGCAGCCGGCATGGGAGAGGATAACCCCGAGGTCAAAAACGTCTCGAACATCTACTGCGACCTATCTGAGGACGGCAACAGCATCACTATAACAATAGAGAACGCATACCCCGGAATCACCTACTACTGCAACATCAACCTAGAGAACACAGGCACCATACCCTTCAAGGTATACAGCGTAAGCCTGACCGGCAACATAACCGACGTTATGACTAGCGACAGCGGACTAGTCGGAGATGGAATCTACGAGGGACTACAGCTCCACCCCGGAGACACAGCCTATGACACTATCAAGATAACCCTAACGAACGACGCGGAGGAGGGACACACCTACACTGGTGTCCTAGAGATAGTGGTCGAGCAGTGGAACGAGTACCCCACTGCCCCGCCCACATAACCAAGAATAATCATGAAAACATAGAGGGGAAGTAGCTTGAAATCCATGAGCATTGCCCTGGCGGCATTTTTGCTCGTAGCGGCCATGGGCGGCGCATACGCGCTATGGTTTGAGAGTCTGGACACGAACATAACAGCCAACACGGGAGAGCTCGACTGGGAGTTTATGAATAACTCGATATACACATCCGATCCTTGCACTGACGACCTAGGGAACAATATTACATGGCCCGACAAGAACGCGTTCCCGCCGGACTATGAAACAGTTATTGCTCCGGAGGGCAAGGACGTTGGTTGCACAGCGCTCGAGCCTGTCGACACCGACAGTGATGGAGACTTCGACACACTCAACATCGATATCTACAACGCCTATCCATACTACGCAACAGAGGTCGACTTTAGAGTCAGGAACACGGGCACTATACCGTTAAAGATATGGAGAATAGTGGTAACGCTCGACAATGGAACTAATTATACATTCACCGAACTCAACCCAGACGAAGTTGAGCACGAGGGCCTATATTTAGATCTAAACAATGATGGTAATCCTGACGTCATAATGCTGTGGGGAGATAACTTCGGCGTACAATTGGAGACCGGTGATACCGCCGACATAAGCCTTAGAATAATAGTTCTCCAGACGGCTCCGCAGGGAGAAGACCTGCACTTCACGATTTCCCTGGACGCGGTCCAGTGGAACGAGTATGAGCAGGTCATGGGAGGCGACTAAGGCCTTGGAACCAACCATTTTTCCCGTTCCACACAGTTCCCGGGGGACAGCTAAGCAGTTCTCCGGGCTGCCCGGGAGGGCGAGGGGCCAGTAGCTATGGATAGGAGCTTAGCGGGCGCAGCTGCGGTCGCAGCCCTCACAGGCTTATCCATAGCTAGGCTCTCGCCCCCGATAGGCAGCCCAACAATCTGGGGGGTCCTGGCATATGCGGGCGCTCTAATCGCGCTCCTCCGCCTGGCCCCAGCGCCTAATAGGCTGTCCGAGCCCGTCGCGGGCGCGCTAGCCGGCGCGACCTTCTGGGGGCTCCACACACTATCGTCTAGCATTCTGGGGCGCGCAGGCTACTCTGGCATCTCCCTAGAGCCTGTCAGCGCCGCTATCACTAGCGCCTGGGCCGTTCTAGGGGCCCTAGTTGGGATAGTAGTTGCGTGGGCGGTCTCCAGAGCCATCGGGGGGCAAGGAAGGCTTGTAGTAGCAGCTATCGCGGGGGCCCTACCGGTCGTCGGCCTAGCCGGGCTCCTTGGGGCTAGTAGCGCAGCCTCCCTCCTAAGGGGGGCCGGCCTCGCGCTCATAGTCTCAGCTGCAGCCGCACTAGTATTGGAGAGCCGCGGCTTCTGGGTTGCCGCAGGCTTCTACGCGGGTGCCCGCCTCCTCCTAGTAATATCTCCGATCGTGGGAGGGGTGGAGCCGCTTCCCCGCCTATTCAGCGGGCTCGTCCTCCTAGTAGGACTAGCCGTGGTTCTCGGAGGCGAAGCGATATCTCCGATCAAGCTAGCCGCTAGCACGGGCCTCCCACTACTGATCCTGCTCGGGCTATGGCTCTCGGGGGTACGGGCTGTCGTTGTAGTGAGCGGCAGCATGGAGCCGACCGTGGGTATAGGCGATATAGCGATCGTCCGGACCGGTGTAAAGCCGGATATAGGCGATGTTGCTCTATACGAGCACGGGAAGTCACTAGTTCTACACCGAGTCGTAGGCGGGCTCCCACAGGGCTACAAGACTCAGGGGGACGCGAACCCAGAGCCCGACCCCTGGACTGTCGAGCCCGAAGATGTTAGGGGGGTTATGATCGCCAGGGTCCCCCTAGCTGGCAAGCCCCTCATCTGGTTGAGAGCTGCCTTAGGAAGTGGTTAGAAATGAATTACATGAGCTTAGTGGTAGCTTTCTTAGTGGTCTTCGGCGTCGTCAGCGGTGTTCCCTCTCTAGCTCTCGACAGCGGGGAGCAGACTTTCACCGTGGTGATAGACACCTACCCTAAGAGGCTCCCCCTAATAATAGATGGGGTCCTATACGTGCCTGGACAGAGCGCTATAAAAATGAGGTGGCAAGCCGGCACTGTACATACCGTGAGCCTACTCGAGACAACACACTACACCAGGGTAGGAGAGAGGCTAGTTTTCGACACCTGGAACACTGGCGAGAGGAATGCTGAGATCACGATAGTGGCAGACGCGAACAAGAGCGTTATAGCGATCTACAGATCCGAGGCCTACCTCAAGATAATCTCTCCATACGCTAAGCCGTCCGGAGCAGGCTGGTACCCCCTAGGGACCGAGGCCAGCATAAGGGCTCCAAGCGTAGTATCTCTCGGGGATGGGCTCAGAGCAGTGTTCGTCTCCTGGAGCGATGGAGAGACCCCGCTCAGCAGCAACAACACTATAGTCATACTGGAGCCTACAACGGTCCGGGCAGAGTGGAAGCTGGAGGCTTACATCAACGCGACTAGTAGCGTGGGCGCGCCGGTCCGCGGCGGAGGATGGAAGGAAATAGGGGAGACAGTGCTAGAGGCTCCCGAGATAGTGTACGACGGTAACGGGACGAGATACGTGTTCAAGTATTGGAGGGTCACTAGCGGGGACGCAGTCATAGTTGAGGACCCCGCCAAGACAAGGGTAACGCTCCGCTTCGACGGGCCCGCCAGCGTTACTGCTTACTACGAGGCCCAGTACCTCGTCAGGGCTCTACTCGGCCCTCTCGGCACCACTGAGGAGTACGTTTCGGAGGGCAGCTCATACCAGGTCTCCGTGAGCAAGACAGTAGTCGTCACTGGCCCCGGAGAGAGGTTCGTATTCCAGGGCTGGAGCAACGGGGCTCGAGAGCCCGTGACAAGCATCACAGTTACCGGGCCAACAACGATAGAAGCGATATGGAAAGCCCAGTACAAGGTCGAGGCGGACGGCGGGCCTGTGCCGGTGAACGGCACAGGCTGGTACTGGGAGGGCGACACCGCAGTTGTAGAAGCGCCACCAACCTGGAAAGCAAGGGCGGGAATAAGCTACGTGTTCAGGATGTGGAGCGGAGACGCCTCAGGTAGTGACCCGACGCTAGAGCTAGTGGTGGATGGTCCGATAAGCGTGAAAGCCGTGTACGAGAAGTCTTACAAGACCGCTGCCATGGGGATCCTAGTAGCTGGTGGAGTGGCAGCTGCGGTACTCGTAGGAGTACCGATAGCAAAAAAGAAAACGGGATTACTTAGTTCCTAGGCCACCGAGAGGGGGAGCCCTCCGGGCTAGGTTGGCTAGGGCTAAAGCTTTCTGGGTCGGCTTATAGAGCCTGAGGTTACTGTTCTCGTAGGCCATCTCGACGAGACCTACCCTCATGAGCTCCTCCAGCTTTTTTACCAGGGCTTTATGCCCGATCCCCGTGTTCTTAGATAGCTTCCTTATCGAGCAGAACGAGCCTATGCTGGCGAGGAACATGAGTATTCTCACGTAGGCGTCAAACTCATAAAGATCTAGTAGGGCCGCGCAGGCCTCGCAGTGCACATCCCCGCATATGCTTGCGGTTCTCTCACTCTTAGACTCTGTTCTCGACACATCTAGTACCCTCATGTATAGATACGTGTTGGCCCGACATATTATCTGTATATGAGGACACGTGTCCTAACACATAAATAGTAGGGTATGCACAATCCCACTAGTACATACATACTGATATTGCCGTCTAGATGGGCTTGACCGGCTGCTCTGCTCCGCAGGCCTCACACACGAGCACCCAAGCCTTCCCGCGCTTCTCGAGCCTAGTGTCGATGCTCCCGCAGGTCGGGCATCTCACGTAGTTCTTCATGAAGAGGTCGAGGAACTTCATTATGACCTTCCTGGATACCCGCACGTTCAGCACTAGCTGCCCACTGTTGGGGTTGTAGCTGGCCGCGGTCGCCAGCTCCTTCTGCAGGAATCTCGCCACTAGCTGCGGGTCCCTCTTTAGTCTCATAGATATCTCTCTGAAGTTCCTAATAATGGTCTGATTGCCCTGCTTGATTATCTCGGGCACTGGAATCGTATAGTCCGCGGAGCCGCTCTTCGGAGGAACCTTCTTGTAGGCTCTCTCCAGGAGAGCCTCGTAGTCGTACAGTATGCGCTCTTCTCCTGACACGGCTTTATCACACCCCAGGCCTATCATGCGCACTCCAGGGATAATATATAGGGCCCGGGAGGCGCCGGGCTCTGGGGGTGCCCCCGGAATGGTAAGGTACTACATTGAAACGTATGGCTGCGCGCTGAGCACCTATGAGAGCCTGCTGATGGATCACGTGCTGAGGCAGAGGGGCCATGAGAGGGTCGACACTCCGGACCGTGCCGACGCTATCATAGTGAGCACGTGCGCGGTCCGCCTCGACACTGAGCAGAGAATAGCGGAGAGGCTTGAAGAGCTAAGCAGGCAATACCCGAATAGGACGCTGGTAGTTGCGGGGTGCCTCGCTAGGGCAAGACCAGGCCTTGTCAGGAGGGTAGCCCCTAGGGCGAGCCTTCTCGCTCCACAGGCCGTGCACCTGGTTTACAGGCCTGTGGAGACGGGGGAGAGGCTCATCGCTATCAGGGCGAGCAGGGACACCCGCTACTACCCGCCAGCCCCCGTATCGGGGAGGATAGCGACAATCATGATTCAGGAGGGGTGCAGGAATAGGTGTAGCTACTGCATAACTAAGCTGAGCAGGGGCGAGCCTAGGAGCTTCCCTCCCAGAGCCATAATCGAGCAGGTTCAGAACGCTGTGCGGAGAGGGGCCGTCGAGATCAGGCTAACAGGCACCGATACCGCTGCATACGGCGTGGACCTGCCGGGAAAGCCTAGCCTGGCCGACCTAGTCGAGCTCATTCTTGATAAAGTGGAGGGGGACTACATGATCAGGATTGGCATGATGACTCCCGAGGAGGCCATGCGAATACTGGACGATCTCCTAGACGTCTACTCCGAGCCGAGAGTCTACAAGTTCTTCCACATACCTGTCCAGAGCGGCAGCGATAAGATGCTCAAGCTCATGGGGCGCCGGTACACTGTTCAGGAGTACATGGAGCTTCATAAAGCCGTTAAGACGAGGTACCCCGAGAGCCTGTTCGCGACCGACATAATAGTGGGGCACCCAGGCGAGGGGGAGGACGATTTCCATGCTACCCTAAACCTCGTGGAGACTCTCCGCTTCGAGAGGGTCCACATAGCCCAGTACAGCCTCAGGCCCCACACCAGGGCGGCCGCGATGAAGCAGGTGAGCGACGGGGTTAAGAAGGCTAGGAGCAAGAGACTTACAATGCTCGTCGAGAAGATAGGCAGGGAAATATACGGGAGCTACGTGGGGCGCACTGTCCGGGCTCTCGTGGTGGGGGAGGCCTACCG
>WAOS01000084.1 GCA_015521185.1 Desulfurococcales archaeon
CTCTGAGATATGAGCTGGGGGATCTTAAAAGGTTGAGAGCATTTTAAACTTATTTTATAAAGAAATTTATTATATAGAAAATTAAGATGTATTATGCGGGCAAACCTTAGATTAAATCACGCTCATAAACATATTCGGGGGTAGAGTGTTGGCTCGCAAGACGAGAGAGGAAGTCTTCTCGGAGCTAGCCCGCTTCCTCAGAGAGGTAATGAAAGTGAGAGACGAGTTCGTTAGCGCTATTGAGGAGCTAGCTGTTAAGCCTGTTCTAAAACCGGTTGACGACGTGGTGAAGAGTATCGTGCTCAAGGAGTATATTTATGGTTTCCGCGAGCCTATTCTCCCCGAGCGGGAGATTCTAGAGCTTGAGATAAAGAGGTTGATGGGGATTGAAGGAGACATCGAGGAGTACCTTAAAGGCTTTTTCGAAGGTGCTAGTAGCGCTAGTGGGGAACGTGGCGAGCAGGGAAGGCCTAGCCCTGATAGAGGCGGCGGAGAGGATGGACAGGCGGAGGCTGGGTAAATGCGTAGTTTATGATGCTGACGTTGACGCTCTCACGCTCCTCGACTGGGCCAAGGATGAGGGTGCAAGCACAATACTGGTAGTCTTCCCCTCATCAGGGATGGCTAGGGAGCCAGGGGTTTATCACGTGTCGGACCACGCCCCTCTCCCCGAGAGGTCGCTCGAGACGAGCGAGCTAGTCAGGGACATCTGGATGAACCTTACTGGGAGCCTCATGCCCAACGACTACGTTAGAGCCCTGAGAGTGTTGAGCAATATTCCATTCAGCGTTTACGAGTGCACCCCGAGGAACGGCGACTGCATCGGTGTGCTAGAGGAGTGGCTCGGGGAGGTGTGCCTTGATAAGGATAGTGGGAATGGGAAATAGAATGCACGGGGACGACGGTATCGGGCCGTGCCTAGCATATGCCCTGCTCAAGTGCTCGGACCGCCCGAAGGGCCTTAGCATTTTTCCGCTCGACCTCCCGAGCCACGGGGACATCGCCCTGTTTGAGGAGCCCGAGGTCATCCTACTGGTTGACGCTACCCCCGAGCCTGGCGTGAGGCTTTACAGGCTAGAGCCAAAGAATCTTTCCGACACGGAGATGCTCAAGCTCGCCCAGGCCGGGGCCGGCCACTCTATAAGCCCCATAACGCTGGTCGCTCTCGCAGCGTCGGCTGGATTACTTGAGGGTAAGAGGGTCTACCTGCTAGCATTAGGCCCGCTAGAGCCCTCCTTCGGCCGGGGGCTCAGCGATAGGGCTATTGATATTGCTCTAAAAGCTATCGACGAAATTATTAGGTTCCTCGAGTCCCATGGCTGCGAGATAAGGGTTAGTCTTGAGTGTGTTCACTCACTCCTCGCAGGGCCATGCTCTGACCCGCTAGCTCCGCTCTCCGAGGCTTCACCAGAGGATAGCTGATGGAGCAGATCGTTGTAGAGCTTCTCGAGCTCCCCCGACTCGTAGTTCTCCCTCAGTATCTTCTCCGCCACTCTGCACACTGCCCGTAAGCTTTCCAGGGTTTTCTCGTAGGCCTGGCCCGGCTCTTTTCCCACAGTTCTCTCGGCAGCGTACTCGCCGCTTAGGACCATTGAGAGGAATATTGAGGCGAAGGGGAGCGAGAGCCTTCTCTCCGAGAGGTCTGCTAGGAGGGGCGTAATATAGCTTATTACCGCGTCTAGGAGCTGTTTTCCCTTCTCATTGTTAAATAGATAATCTATTTTTCGTGTTATGTCTTCCTCCACAGGTGTTAACCCCCGGGATGTTGTGCTGTGTAATTATTTGGTATCCCTTGGGTCTTTAAGCGTCGTCGAGCCACGCAGAACTCATAGTTGAAATAACGAATATTCTATAAAATTTTCTTGAGAGTACCGTTAACAGTTTTATATAGGTGAGTATGTATTATGAGTAGACACGAGGTCGACCCCGAAAGGGGTTCCAATCGCGGAGGTGCCTTGGTTATGACGATTAAGCTCACTCGAAGAGAATTCTTGAAGCTGTCGGGGCTCGGCTCCATACTAGCAACGCTGAATTGGGACAAGGTTGTTAAGACTGCTATCGCAGCCGCGCAGAAAGGCGAAATAAACGTCGTCTGGTTCGAGGCCCAGGACTGCGCTGGAAACACTACTGCTCTCATACAGGCGACCGAGCCGGACCTCATAGAGGTTCTCACTGGAGCTAGCCAGGTGGTCGGCCCCGGGACTGTGAAGCTTGTTTTCCACGAGACGGTTATGCCGGAATGGGGCGAGGGCGCTCTTAAAATCCTCAGGGATGCTGTCGAAGGGAAGTATGACCCGTTCGTACTAGTACTCGAGGGGAGCTTCCCCATAGACGAGAAGGCTGGCGGGCCCGAGGGCAGCAGCCTGTTCTGCTATATTGGGGACGAGAACGGGAAGCCTGTCAGCTGTCTCGAGTGGCTGCGCAGGCTCCTGCCGAGGGCAGCAGCTGTGGTTGCCGTCGGTAACTGCGCTAGCTATGGGGGAGTTGTGGCTAACAACGTGATCGCCAGCGACCTGTTCAAGAAGCTAGGGTTCACTCAGTTCGAGGAGTGGGCTAAGAAGGGCTTCAGCAGGAGCCCCACCGGTGGAGTAGGCTTCTTCCCCGACCCTATAAGGGGGCATAAGGGAGTCGTGGACCTCCTCCCAGAGGCCGAGCCGTTCCGCAGATTCGTCTATGGAGAGTGCACTCCCAGCGGGCCCGGAGACCCGAACTGCAGGCCAGCTATCGCAGTGCCCGGCTGCCCCGCTAACGGTAACGGGCAGCTAAGAACTATTGCCAACCTCATACTATGGGTCAAAGGCCTCCTGCCCCTGCCAGAGCTCGACGAGTACTGGAGGCCGAAGTTCATCTTCGGCCCCACCGTCCACGAGCAGTGCCCCAGAGCCGCGTGGTACGCGGCAGGAGACTTCAGGAAGTACCCCGGCGAGCCGTCCGCGCGCTGTCTATACGCAGTGGGCTGTAAGGGCCCAATCAGCAACTGTCCCTGGAACAAGGTCGGCTGGGTCAACGGTGTTGGCGGGCCGACTAGGACTGGCGGAGTTTGTATAGGCTGTACGATGCCGGGCTTCACGGACGCGTACGAGCCTTTCTACGAGAAGCTTCCATATGTTGGAGTGAGCAAAGAGGGCCTCAAGAAAGTACTAACCACGGGCGGGCTAGCAACCCTCGCAGCCGGCGTGCTAGCAGGGATATGGGCATACGGTAGAAGCAAGCTGGAGGAGTCCTCCCAGCGGGAAGGGGGGAGTGAATAGTCATGGGAGGGCGCGGAGAGATACTAACGAGGGTATGGCTCTTCACAAACCTGCTCATGATAGCGCTACTAGTCGGAATTAGCTGGACAATCATCTACTACCTCGCCTGGATACCCCTGAAAACCTCCGGAGGGATTAGCCACTGGCTTAGCATAGCGCTCCACCCAGAAATCCATAGAACGCTGTGGTGGAGAGAGTTCCTGGCAGGAGGCTTCGACATTCTAATAATACTGGTTAGCATAGTCGGCACGCTATGGACGCTGGGCCACTTCGCCGCGGAAGCCAAGCACTTCAGGAAGTGGAAGAGGTACTACAAGGAAAAGGGGAAGCTGGACATCTGGGTTAAGAGGTTGGGCCTGTGGGAGAGGATACAGCACCTCTGGATGATGATAACATTCATAATATGCGCATACACCGGCTTCGTGATGTACTTCGCTAACAACCCGTACTGGAGGTTCCTCATGACGAGCAGGGATACCTTCGTGCGGATACACGTTCTCAGCGGGCTAGCTATGGGCGTGCTAGTAGTACTCCACTTCGGCTATTACACGGCGCAAGCGATCCTAGCGAAGAAGAGGGGCAAGAACCTCATGGAAGAGTTCCCCATACTCCGCTTCTACACGCTGACCTTCTACAAGGCCCTGATTAGGAGGCTAGCGTGGACCTTCTATCCTAAGGTTAAGCCCCTGAAGGTGCACAAGTACAACTGCGAGCAGCTCTTCGAGTACTGGGGTGTCTACTGGGGTATAGCGGTACTGGGAATACCGGGCCTCATAATGGCTATTGAGGGTCCGAAGGCTCTCGACGGTGTCCTCTGGACGATGCACACGAAAGAGGCTGTGCTAGCGGTCACCTTCATCTTACTAGTACACATATCATACACGCACCTCAGGCCCTCAATATTCCCGTACGACCCCGTTTTTATCACGGGCAAGATGCCCCTCGGCCAGATCAAGGAGGAGCATCCCCTATGGTACGAGCAGTTAGTCCGGGAGGGCCTAGTTCCCCAGCCCCCGGGCGAGGGGGCTCCCTCCCAATCGGAATCCCATAGTAGCGGGGTGAGTAGCAGTGGCTAAGTTTGAGATGATAATTGACCCTATAACCAGGATTGAGGGCCACCTAGGCCTGAGAGTCATTGTTGACTCAGAGGCCAGAAAGCCTGATCCCGACAGTGTGAGGAGCTTTGCAACGATGTTCCGAGGCTTTGAAGTATTCAGCATCGGGAGGCCCCCGGAGGATCTCCCTCACATAACGAGCAGAATATGCGGTGTATGCGGTGCTAGCCATGCCAACGCTGACGTGATCGCGGCTGACATGGTATACGGTGTGAGCCCTCTCCCGCTAGGCGTAGTGCTCCGAAATATGGCCTTCGCGATGACCGACCATATTTACGATCACACGATCATACTCAACATGCTTGAGGGGCCCGACTATAGCGCTAGCATAGTGTCGAAGCTGACACCCAGCGTGTGGCAGGAGGCTCAGAACACTCTCGCAGAGCATAGGAGCATACATGGGTTCACGAAGATCTCCGACATAATGGAAGCTCTTAACCCGATAAGCGGTAAGATGTGGCAGCTAGCAGTGAAATACCAGAGGCTCGCCAGGGAGGCCGGAGTACTCCTGTACGGCAGGCATAGCCACCCGAGCACGCTTATACCGGGCGGTATAAGCACTGACCTAACGAACGCGCAGTACATAGCTATAGGCTACACGTACAGGCTTACCAAGCTGACCGCCTGGGCAAAGTTCAACTACTACGTCTGGCACGACCTCCTCTCCTTCTACGAGAGCCTCGGCTACGCGGATAACGGCCTCACATATGATCCTCCTATAGTGGTGAGCGGGGGCATATTCGACGACCCAGAGGAGTACAGCAGCATAGGGGACTACGCCGAGCCCGAGGACTTCTACAAGAACATGGATAAGGCTGCCAGCAAGAGAATCGTGAAGCCCGGCCTAATACTCAAGGGAGACCTCGTAACGACTAGCTACACAGAGATACAGAACAGCATAATGGAGCACGTCGAGACAGCGTTCTACGAGGACTGGGCCGACAAGGTCAAGTCCCTAGAATTCTACACCGAGGAGGACCCGGCAGGCAGGAAGCTACTGTGGGGCAAGTACGATCCCGCGTATCACCCGTGGAACAAGATAACGCTCCCCAAGCCCGGCGTAAGGGACTGGGCAGGAAAGTATAGCTGGGTTACCAATGTCAGGCTCGTCTGGAAGGACGGCACGATTACTCCCTTCGAGGTGGGACCATACGCTAGAATGCTAGTGACAAGCGCCCAGCCCAGCGAGCTGGGCAGCGGAAACGGGACCCTAAAAGTGACGCTGCCGAGAGCATGCAG
>WAOS01000085.1 GCA_015521185.1 Desulfurococcales archaeon
GGCTAGAGCTGAGGCGATACGTGTCGGAAGGCGAGAGCGTGCTCGACGTGTTCAGCTACACGGGGGCCTTCGGCATTCACGCGTGGCTAGCCGGGGCCCGGAGAGTCGTTTTCGTGGAGGAGGACCCGGAGGCGGTCCGCCTGCTAAGGGAGAACATTCGGCTGAACAATGTGGCTCGCTACGAGATAAGGAACACGAGCATATGGAGCCTGATAGGGCATAAACTGGGGGACTTCGACGTCGTCATCGTGGACCCGCCAGCATTCATACAGTCCGGGGATAGGGCGAGTATTCAGCGCGGTGTCCAGGCATACTACAGGGCATACTCGTGGGCCCTCGAGCAGGCGGGGCAGAGGTTCACAGCATACTATAGTAGCTGTAGCTACTTCCTGAGGAGGGAGATGTTCCTCAGGCTCCTCCGGGACGTGATGTCCGGGGGAGGAGCGGACTACTGGATCCTGGGAAGCGTGAGGGGGGCGGCGCCGGACCACGTGTATAGGGCGGCGGAGTATCTGGACTACCTTAAGGGGGCTTTCGTGTACGGGGAAAAGAGGGGGTCTAGTGCTCGATCTTCGAGAGGAGCTCCTTCTTGATCTCCTCAGCCCTCTTCCTAACCTCCTCCATATGCTTCTCGTAGTAGTTGTTTCCGTGGGAGTCGATAGTCACTACTAGAGGCCCGAACTCCTCTACCTCGAAGACCCAGACCGCCTCGGGTATGCCGAGCTCCTCTAGCCAGTACACGTCTACGACACGCTTTATCCTGTTAGCGGCTAGGGCGCCCGCCCCTCCCGTGAACACCGCGTAGACAGCCTTGTACTTCTTCATCGCCTCAGCGGTCCGCCTACCCATTCCTCCTTTGCCGACGATAACCTTCACGCCCGTCTTCGCTATGAACTCGGCCTCGACGCTCTCCATCCTCATACTAGTTGTTGGTCCAGCCGCGACTACCTCCCAGGTACCGTCGGGCCTCTTCCTCACCACGGGGCCGCAGTGGTACAGGACTAGGCCCCGCAGGTCTATGGGGAGCTTCTCGCCGCGCTCCAGAACCTCTAATATCTTCTTGTGCGCCTCGTCCCTCGCGGTAACCATTATTCCAGTAATGTAGATTATGTCGCCGACCCTCAGCTTCTCAACGTCCTCATCGCTTATAGGGGTCCGCAGATGGAAGACCCTTGCCTCTCCACTCATACCTTATCACCCCCTAGCGTATCACGCAGGCGCCTCCCTCGGGAACAAGGTGTTTGCTGAGTATCCTATAGGATCCGTCGCTCTCGAACTGTATGGTTCCCCTCCTAGTCGCCCAGCAACCTGTTACTATGCCGATTGCGAAGGTTGCCGGGTGCCTGTGGGCGTATTCGAACTTGACGTCGAGAGCAGTGTATTTACCGCCGAAGCCGTGGGGGCCAACGCCTAGCTTGTTGATCGCCTCTAGGAGCTCCTCCTCTATCTTAGCAGCCTTCGGGTCCGGGTGCCTCTGCCCTATGGGTCTTAGGAGCGCCTTCTTGGCTAGGCTCATTACTATGTCTGCCCCAGCACCTATTGCGACACCCACTATCAGTGGGGGGCAGGGGAGCGGTCCGTAGCGGACTATGGTGTCTATCACGCCAGTGTAGAGGTTCTCGAAGCCTTTGAGGGGCGTGCTCATGATTAGAGTCGAGGGCGCCTCGCTTCCTCCCCCCTTGAAGAGGAGGCGGACCGTTAGCTTGTCGCCGGGCACGGGCTCGTAGTGAACCCACGGTATGAACCTACCAGTGTTGTCCCCACTGTTCTTAGCGTAGAGGGGATCCACAGCGTTAGGCCGGAGGTATCCCTCTTTCGTAGCCTTACGGAGAGCGCTCTTGAACGCCTCCTCTATCACTAGCGGCTTGAGCGGGAAATCCTCGCCTATCTCGACCCAGAGATAAGGAGTTCCGGTATCCTGGCATATTGGCCGGGTCTCGCTGCACGCTATGTTCATGTCCTTGAGTATAGCCTCGAGCTGCGTCTTCGCCACGGGGTTCTCCTCGGTCTCGTACGCGCGCTTTATCGCTAGGTAGATGTCCTCGGGCATACCCGTTGACACGCGGAGAATGAAGTCGTAGAAAGCCTTCTCCAGAGTCTCCCTGCTTAAGGCCAACTCGCTACCACCTCGACGGGCCTCAGAGAGGACCCGCAGTCATGTTGCGATATGTGGGAGAGTACTTGTTATACGTGTTGGCTCGTACGATAGTACTTACTTCGGGGGTCTATCACGTTTTGGGCGGTCCGGGCTTCCTCGCGACAAGCATTCCTCCCGCGAGTGTCGGGACGACCACGCTCGGCCAACCCTTGTCTTCGATCATGCGGAAGAAGCTGGCGGGGGGCGGGGGGAAGATTGCGTTGTGGAACGCCACGACACCGCCGGGGAGCAGGGCCTCTTCCACGAGCTCGAGGGCCTCGGGGTACTGGTCCTTCTCTATGTCTACGAAGATTAGGGTGGCGCCCCGGACCCTGCCGAGAGCGTGGAGGGCGTTCTCGTTCACGGCTTCGACCGGGACGAACCTGGATAGCTGTCTAGACGCTGTCAGTAGGCTGCGGTAGAGCCTGCTATCGTACTCTATAGCGATGACCCTGCACTTCCCCTTCGACGCGAGGGACCCTAGGACTAGCCAGGCCGTGGAGAAGCCTATCCCTGCCCCAGCGTCTACGAGGAGACCCGGCTCCTCGGTGCACCTCGAGAAGGCTAGGCCCGCTAGGAGGGTGCCGTCCTCCCTGCTTATGCTTGGTATGCCGAGCTCTGTGCTCTCCTGCTCGAGCCTATGGATTATGTCGTAGAGGGCCTCCACGCCCATTGAGGGTCACCCCGAGGCCTCGAGAGCCACCACTCGGTCCGGGGGAATGTGTATCCTTATCGTCTCGTCCACCCCTAGCCTCTCATTGTTTGGGAAATACGCTATGAGGCTCGCCTCTCCCACCCGAAGCCTGACCTCTAGCTTGTCCCCTAGGAACATCGTGTTGATCACTCTAGCATCAATAAGGTTGATATTATGCTCGGGCCTAGCCCTAACTATGCTCTCCGGCCTTATGATAACCTTGACTTTGCCGCGGAGGTTCTCATAGGCGTGCATCACTAAGTCAGCCCCTATGCTGGGCACGTGCACGAGCAGCTGTCCCTCTCCTGCGGGGCCCACGACCGTGCCGTCCAGAATGTTGCTCCTCCCAAGGAAGTCCGCGACAAAGAGGTTTCTCGGCCTGAAGTAGAGCTCGTCGGGTTTTCCGACCTGGAGTATTCTGCCCCTGTTCATTACAGCTATCCTATCGCTCATGCTCAAGGCCTCGATTTGGTCGTGGGTCACATAGACTGTCGTTATGCCTAGCCTCCTCTGCAGGTTCTTGAGCTCCTCCCTCATCTCGAGCCTAAGCTTAGCGTCTAGGTTGCTCAGCGGCTCGTCGAGTAGGAGCACGCTCGGCTCGACCACTAGGGCTCTGGCTAGCGCTACCCTCTGCTGCTGGCCTCCGCTTAGCTGTATGGGGTACCTGTTCTCGTGGCCCACTAGGTCGACGAGCTCGAGGACCTCCTTCACCCTCTTTTTTATCTCCTCCTCGGGGAGGCCGCGAAGCCTGAGGCCGTAAGCGATGTTCTCGTAGACTGTCATATGGGGCCAGAGGGCGTAGTTCTGGAAGACCATTGCGGTGCCCCTCTCATATGGCTTCACGAAGGTGACGTCCTTGTCGTTGAAGAAAACCTGTCCCTCCTCCGGGACCTCGAAGCCAGCTATTATTCTGAGAGTAGTTGACTTGCCGCACCCGCTAGGACCGATTATAGTGAAGAACTCTCCCGACTCGATCTCTAAGTTGACATGATCTACCGCAACCGTTGTTCCGAACACTTTTGTCACGTTGACTAGGCGAATCCTGGTCATTCGTCCTAGCACCCCCACGCTCTAGAGCTCATGGATGCGGAAATATTTGGGGCGGGGTCACGCCCCGATGAAGGCGTAGCTCTGCTTCAATCCGTAGATTATGATTATTATTGCTATCAGCTGGAATAGTATAAGTAGCAGGCCCATAGCCGCGACATACTGTATCCCCTCTAGCTGGCCTCCGAGGAAGACATCCATCATGTAGAATGTCATCGGGGCCTGATCAGGCCTTATGGCGCCGAGAGTTATGCTAGTGCTAACCTCCGTGCTGATGTATATGAACCCTACTATCGCCCCACTCACTACATACGCGACTATGAGGGGCAGCACTATGCCGAAGACGGTCTGCCTCCTCGTCGCTCCCAGATTCATAGCTGCCTCCTCCAGGTTCTCGTGAACCTGCTGTACACCGGCGTACACGCTCCTAACTACGAAGGGGAGCTTTCGAATCGTGTATGCTAGTATGAGAACTATCCAGGCCTGGAAGACTGTCGGGCCGCTAGTTGGATCGAGACTCGTCCCGCGGAACACGCTCGAAAAGAAGTAGTAGTATCCTAAGGCTACTACGAGTCCCGGTATCGCGAGTGGGATTGTGCTAAGAGCATCTAGGAAGCCTGTGACGAACCTGATCCTTGTCCTCGTAACCGCGTAAGCTATGATTATGCTTAGGGTTACTGCTAGGACTACCGCTGTTAGGGCGTATGATAGCGTGTTCCTCACGTACATGAATAGGTGTGGGTCTTTGAAGAGCGCTAGGAAGTAGCGGAGTGTGGCTTCTCCTAGCTGGATCTTGAAGGTGTTCGCGGGCACTATGTTGAGGGCCATCATCGTGACAGTTAGCTGTGGCATCATGGTGAATATAACTAGCGGGAGGAGGAGTAAGTATACGGCGGCCAGGCCTAGGGGGCCCAGCTTCCTCGACCTGGGCTTCCATCTCCCGCCTTTAGAGAGCATAGCGTAGCTTCGGAGTCCCACGTAGCTTTTGATAGCTAGGAATCCGACGAGCGCGAGGGCTAGCATCACGAATCCTAGCGCAGCAGCCTCCGGAAGGATAGTTCCAGTGTAGTTTATGAAGTTCTGGTATATCGCGTAGCTCATTAGGTTTCTTTCGCTAAAGACGATGGGGGCTCCTAAGTCTTCTAGGCTGAATATGAACACGATTATGCTCCCCGCAGCTATTCCGGGGAGTGCTAGGGGCAGCGTCACGGTCCGGAATAGCTTGAAGCCCCTGGCGCCAAGATTCTCCGCCTGCTCCTCAAGGCTGGGGTCTATGCTTGTGAATGCCGCGTACGCGTTGAGGTATACTATTGGGTAGAACGCCATTATCTGTGCGAGGGTCACACCTGCTAGGCCATCTATTTGCGTGCGGAACCCGAAAAGTATCTCCGTTATCCTGGAGATCGGTCCGGTAGGGCCAAATATGAGCTTAATAGCGTAGCTGTTTACGAATGGCGTGACGAAGAGCGGTATGAGCGCTAGCACCCTGAGAATTCTCTTGCCCGGGAACTCATAGCGGCTGAGCACGAACGCAACTATTATGCCTAGGATTGTTGCGACGCTCGTAACTATCACGCTGTTTATCATGCTGTTCAGGAGTATCCCGTAGTTCTTGCCCTTGATGAGTAGTAGGCGGGTGCCACCCTCGTTTATGAACAGCCAAGGCTTCTCGGGGGTGAGCTCGATGAGGCGGACGTACTCGTAGCTCGTGAATATTCTCTTGAAGTTCGCGTAGAAGGGCTGGCCTATGGGTGGGGTGAAGGCGTTCCATAAGATTAGGAGGACGGGTATAAGGAGGAACACGGTAAGAATCGTGAGGCCTCCCACTAGGAAGCTGGCGAGGAGGAGGTCGAGCTTGTAGAGAGTACTCCTAATCCTACGGTGGAGGGGCATCCTTATCTGCTTGCTCTTCATTGCTCTGTACTGCGTTATGAACTCTTTGAGGCTGTAGGCGAACGCTGCTACCATAAGAGGGGTGATCGCTATAGCGACGGCCCTGGGGAGCCCGGGGACTCCGAGGAGGAGTATGAGGGGAACGTATACGTAGCTAATGATTGCGGCGAAGCTCCATCCGAAGCTGAATCGCACCTTAGACACATCAGCCCCTCTCGCTATGAGGGCGAGGGGGAGGAGGATTGCGACTAGCCAGGCTAGGGCCTCCTCGGGGCCGAGGCTTCCCCGCTCCACAGGTTCAACATAATATAGCAGGTAGTAGAGGGTTGCGGCAATGATTCCAGTACCCAGGACGTGCCTTATGTCGTAGCTCCTCTCTAGCGAGTCGCTAGCGATGGACCCTGCCATTAGCGGAGCGCACCCCGCTTACTAGTAAGCCTAGATAGCGTTGACTCGCTGCGCCCTAATAACTAAGAGGGGAGAGAAGGAAAAATGGGGTCGCGCTCTACTTCTTGAAGAGGAAGTAGGCTACTCCGGCTATTAGTATGATTCCTACAGCCACTACGATGAGAGTCTTAGTCTTAGTCTGCTCTGTAGGGCCTGCGGTCGCAGTCCCGCCGGCCTGCTCTCCCTGCTTGAGCATCTGCTTGAGAAGGAGCAGGGTATCCGTGTATCTCTTTGTCGCACCGTCGGACCACTCGTTCATGAGGGTCTGATAGATGTCGGGCTGGCCGAGCTTGCTATTAATTGTCTTCGCATATTCTAGTGTGAAGGTTACGTTCTGCCCGGTTAGGGGGTCGCGGAACTCGAAGGGGGCTGTCAGGTTCTTGACTAGCATCTCGAACTGCTCCTTCGTTATGGAGCCGTTAAGGTAAGCCTTCGCTATGCTAGCCCATACGGCCTGTAGGGTGTCGTGGGGCTTTATGAGGGTGGCGACGAAGTAGACCTGCATCGCCCTCTCGGTCTCGTCGGCGAGCTTCTCACTAAAGTTGATGCTCTTAGCGTGGAGGGCTGTCTCGAAAGCCTCGTAAAGGTCGGGCCTCTCCTTGCCCACGCTAGTGTTGAAGACCCTCGGGTTTATGGGGAGCCTGTTGATATCCTTGTCGAGCCACAGCTGCTGCCCGCCGTACTCGCTGAGTACCCATGCTACGAAGGCTGCAGCCTGAACGGGCTTAGTGGTGCCCTTGATAATTGCTATTGGGTCGGCGTTCACTATGGTCTTGCCCTGCGGCATTATGTACTTACAGTAGGGGCTCTGCTGCTGCGCGGTATACCCGTAGAAGTCTATTGTTATACCGAC
>WAOS01000086.1 GCA_015521185.1 Desulfurococcales archaeon
GTCATAACAGCCACTACTACCCCAAGCTGCCTAGCGGGCTCCTCGACCCTAACGAGCCCCTCCGGCCCGGGACACTCCTCCGGGACCATAGCATCCCCCCGGGAAGCGACTCATAGGCTTAGGAGGAGGCTAATAGCCCCGCTGAGGAAGACTCCATCGAACACCCCAACACCCCCAATACTGATGAACGGAGCGTTAAGCTTGTCAAGCTCTTTCAAGAGCCTGAGCACGTCGGCCCCGAGGAGACTACCAATACTACCAGCAGCATACGACACGAAGGCAGCAACAGGCCCCCAGCCCAGGAGGGACACCGCTACGAGGCTAGACACTAGGGGAGGCACGAACCCGGGCACAACAATCCCGACCCCAGGAACAGCCCGGCTAGACGCGTATGTAACAAGAGAAACAGTCGCTAGATCAACAAGGAAAACCCAGACACTACTAGGCTGCAGCCGCCAAGCGGCAACAACCATCAGAATGCCAGCCACCACAGGAACAAGCCCGCCCCCAACATTAACCGCGATAGCCTGCCTCACAACACCAAGCCCCACCCTAGGCACCGGAACCGGAACCCCGAAAACAACCACCCACTCAACACTGGGAACCTCAACAACAACCCTCCTCTCCCAAACCACAACATTATACTCGCTCAGCCAGGGAGAAAGCAAGAACAAGAAGCTAGCAACAAGCGTCAGGCCTAGAACACCGCCCCCCGCCACAATACCCGCAGTCAAGACACTCCAAACCAGGACGACCACAACAACGAGAGCGAACAACCTGTAGAACAGCACCAGGAACGGGTTAGAAGGGATCACCCGAACAACACGCAAAACCCACACCCGAAGGCCTCACAGTAGGACATGGCACGGGGATTTCACGATAACACACTGCCCAGTCCAAGAAGCGCCACGGACCCCTAAAGGGCCCGTGAGGCGGGGCTGCGTCATCCGGCTCCACGGGGGTTGACCCCGCTATCCCCGTGGGCCTCTGCCAGATAGATCTAGGAGCACAGCGACATTTATAAAAAACAACTTAAATAGCTCTGCTGCCGGTTGCTTCTCGCGAGCTCCTCTATCATGCGTTTGGCCTCGTCGTACTCGATCTGGTAGTATATGTACTGGAGGGCTATCCGCTTGGCCTCCTCCATATTCTTGACGCCGAGCTTCTTGGCGTACTCTATGAGCTCTTCTCCCTCCTCTACCGTCTTGGCCCGGAGCTCCCTGATGAGGTCCACGACGCTGATGCAGTTACTAGTGTCCTCCTCCCCCCCAGCACGGCTCAATAGGCTTCTTAACCCTGTCAAGAGGGCTCTCCAAATCGGACCGCCCCCAGGGAAGGTTCAGGGAAGGTTACTATTGTAATTGTTGCCGGCGCGCCGCAAGGGCGCGCCGGTGCGGGGGACGCACTCATCCGGTACCCCGGTACCCCCCGCGCCCCCCGGGGCCTCGGCAGTTATCACAACAGTGGATGCTAACTTCTTTTTAGTGTTTGCTTTCTTTGCGAGCCTAGGTCTGTTACGGTATGAGAAGCCCTGTGTGTTTGAGGAGTAGTTCGGGGTCGAGGGCTTGGCGCCGGGGAGGGGACTTGAACCCCCGACCACCGGGTTAACAGCCCGGCGCTCTACCTAGCTGAGCTACCCCGGCGCTCGGCCTTCTTGGCCTGGTAATTGTGGCTCCTCGTGGGGGGCTATTTTTGTTTTTGCTCGGCTTCGAGGGAGAGGATGTTTATGACCATGTCGTATAGGCCGTCCTTCTTGAGGCCGCGCTCCAGCCTGTAGAGCTGTTCGGGGGCTATCCCGTACTTGTTCGCTACCCTGTAGGGGGCTATCCCGTGGTACCTGCTGAAGAGTAGTAGGATTAGGCTTCTTATTGCTCCCGGATGGCTTAGGCGTGTGCGGAAGCGGTAGTGGCCTATTATCTCGTCGAGCACACGGATAGCCGCGTTGCTTGTGCGTAACCACTCGACTATTTCTTCTGGAAGCTGGATAGTCTTCGGCCTTCCTATTCCATATACGGTTATTGTGACAGGGCTGTTGAACTCGACTATTCTTCCTATTAGCTTTGTCATCGCGCTGCCCCCATTCCACCCTTTTGCACGTGGTAGGAGCGGCAGGTATTTGGGAATTATTATTGTGGTGGCCGCGGGTTGTGGTGGGCCCGGGGGGACTCGAACCCCCGACCTACGGGTCTGGAGCTTCGGCAGGCCCAGCAGGGCCTCCGCCGCTCTGCCTGGCTGAGCTACGGGCCCGCGGCCTCTCTTGCTCGTTTAGTGGTGGATTCTTCGGCCAGGGTTAATAATGTGTCGCCGTAACTCCCGATTATTGGCTGTGTGGGCGCGCCTGCGCCTGCACGGGGCCTTCCCATCGGGGTGGGGGATGGAATAGCTGGGAACCCGGGTCAGGAGGGCCCATGCGGGCCCGGTGATGACAAGGCCCGCATTCGACCCCTCCCCGGCGGAGGTCCGCCTAAGCCAATGGTCTGTCGAGGGCTGCGCTGTGTCTGCGCGGCGGAGGGCTGCGGTCCTAGTGCTGGTATGGGGCGAGCCCCCGAGGGTGTTGCTGGTTAGGAAGAGCTGTAGCGTGGAGGGTCCTTGGAGGTGCCACGCCGCGTTTCCCGGGGGGCACGTGAGGCTTGGGGAGTCGCCTGTGGAGGCTGCGCTCCGCGAGGCTTGGGAGGAGGCCTGGGTGTATCCTCGGGCGGTCCGCGTGGTCGAGGTTCTGCCGGAGGAGACCACGAAGATAGGCGAGATAAGGGTGGTTCCCGTCCTAGCAGTCCCCTCGGGCCCCCTGTGCACTTTGCCGAGGAGCAGGGAGGTAGACCAGGTGTTCTGGCATGGCCTCGATATTCTCGAGGCGCCCCCGAGCAGGATAAAGATTAGTGGCAGGGTAGTTTTGGGGTACCGCTTGAGGGGAGGAGCGGTCCTCTGGGGGCTGACTCTTCGGATTCTCCGGGGCCTCCGCCCTAGACTTTTACGCCTAGGGCTCGGAGCTTCTCGAGGTAGTCTTTGAGCGACTTAACGTTCCACTCGTGAACCGTCTTCCTCCTCTTATCTACGTATATTCCCAGCTTCTTGGCCTTCTCAGGGGTAAGACCGGCCTTCTCTAGTTCTCCGAGGCTGAAGCCCCTGCCTCTCCTGGTTCCCGGATCTATGGGGCCATGCTTGACTAGCCGGGGCTTCTTCACTATCGCGACCGGGGGCTCCGGTAGCTTCTGCTCTTCCACCATTTCTCCCGCACCTCAGCCCTCTCCCCCCGAGTGTGTTGGGCCCGATTTAATTGTTGACCCCGCGAAGAGGTGGCTGTATACGGGCTTTTCCACGCCGGCTTTCTCTAGGAGCTCGCACAGCTTGCACAGTGATCGTGAGGGGCTCGTAGGCTCTCCGCACCGGGAGCATCTCCCGAGAGCGTCTCTCGGCGCCTCCACGGCTAGCGGGGCCAGGATAGTGTCGAGAGCTTCCAGCATCCTGAGGAGCGAGCCGGGGCGGACCGTCTCCGCCTGGTAGAGGGCCTCCCTAACCCTGGCCCGCAGAGTTGGGGCCATGTTTATGAACATGCACTCTGTCTCCTGCATGGGGAACCCCATGAGGTAGGCATACGTTGCAGTCTCCCACTCGTACACCTTCCTTAGGGGCTTGACCCTCGGCACTATAAGGGGGCTAGCCGGTGGTGCGAGGGGGTGCAGGCGTATAAGCCCTATCCTATCGCCCCGCAGCAAGTTCACGACCGCTGTCTGCACCTCATCGTCAAGGTTGTGGGCCGTCACGGTCCGGCGGGCCCCATACATTCTAGCATACATATTCAGTATCCTCCTCCTAGAAATGCCGCAGTAGGTGCAGGGGCTTACCCGCACCTTTCTCCTCCAGGCGCGAAGAACCATCTCGGCGAGACTATGACCCGTGTATTCCCGAATACTTGTTACTATCACGTCGACCCCGTAATCCCGAGCAACCCTTCTCAGCCTGTCTATATCCTCCTCCCTATTGTAGCCCGGTATCCCCTCGATTATGCTCACGGCCACAATCTTCCCCGGGTCGTGTGTTCTCGCGAGTATGTCGAGGAGAACATAGCTGTCCTTCCCCCCGCTTAGCCCGAGGAGGAGCGTGTCGCCCTCCTCGAACATTCTCCACCTCTTGATCTCCCGGATCGCCCGGGCCCTTACATCGTTGAGAAAGCACTCTCTACAGAGTTTGCGCCCCGTATGGGCCTGGTATACAACCGCGGGTCTCTTTCCGCAGACATCGCATACAGAGCTCAAAGCTGGCCCCCAAGGGAGTTACCGCGGTCCGCGCTACCAGGGCTGTGGCTGGACAGCACATAATTAATATCCTGGGGGAGGGGACTGGACCAAATCGCGCTTTGAGCAGGGGTCTCAGGCTAGGGACGCGCAAGCGTGGCATGTCGAGGTGAACCGGTGTGGGTGGAAAGCACGGTAAATACGTGTATGTGGCTAGGAAGGACGGCTGGTACGTGAAGGTACGCGTATTCAAGAATAGGGGGGATGACGACCCGGAGAAGTACCTGCCTGTTGGCCCGAAGGTTAGGGAGCCGCCGTTCACGTTTCAGGTGTTGAGCGAGGAGGACCTTCCCGAGGAGGCTAGAGCTAAACTTTATCAATTTTAGAGCTATACTCTAGAGCAAGGGGATGACCCCCATTGGGCGAGGAGAAGATCGACCTCACGGTAGTTCTGCCGACGTATAACGAGGCGGAGAATATTAAGGACATTATTGAGAGACTTGTCTCTGTTCTCGAAGATGCGGGGATAACTGGTTTTGAGATACTCGTGGTCGACGATAATAGTCCCGACGGGACTTGCCTAATAGTGAGGGAGATGGCTCTAAAGGACTCCAGGATACGCTGTCTCCTCCGCCGGAGGAATCGGGGCCTCTCCACCGCTATAATGAGGGGCATACACTGGGCTAGGGGCAAGTACGTTGTGGTGATGGACGCGGACTTCCAGCATCCCCCAGAACTTGTCCCCATCCTCTACATGAAGGCCGTTAAGACGGGAGCCGACGTCGTAGTCGCGACTAGGTATGCGAGGGGTGGGGGCGTCGAGGGGTGGAGCAGGAAGAGGCTTCTCATGAGCAAGCTAGCGAACCTGACAGCCCACGTCCTCGTGCCTCCCACCAGGAAAACTAGCGACCCAATGAGCGGGTTCTTCCTCGTGAGGAAAGACAGGATCCGGCTCGAGACTCTAAAGCCTAGAGGCTACAAGATCCTCATGGAGATACTGGCGAGGCACCCGTGGCTCCGCGTCGAGGAGGTGCCCTATGTATTCAGGAGTAGGGTTAGGGGTAAAAGCAAGCTAGGCGCTAAGACCGTCGTCGACTTCCTGATCCACGCTGCCAGTCTAAGCAGGATGGTTCGCTTCGGCCTCGTCGGCCTGCTGGGAGCCCTCCTCAACCTCCTAGTTATGACTGGCAGCCTGCTCGCCGGCGCTCCCCTGGATGTAGCAAGTATCCTCGGAATAGAGGCCGGGCTCCTCTTCAACTTCGCGTTCCACGAGCGCTGGACCTTTGAGACGAGGATGAGGGGTAACTGGAAGTCTAGGCTCCTAGGCTATCACGCGGCCAGTGCTGGGGGTATGGCTGCGACTTACACCGCTATGAAACTGCTAGTCGTTGCAGGGCTCGCAAGCCCTATAGTTGGGCAGGCGGTAGGGATAGCTGCTGGATTCGGAGTCAACTACGGCCTCTCAGCGGGCAAGGTCTGGAGGCGCAGGGAGATTGCGGGAGGAAGAGTACAAGAGGCTCGTAGAGGAGATAAGAAACTGTACTAAGTGCAGGCTACACGCAACCCGGAAGAACCCCGTCCCGGGGGAGGGCCCCCTCGACGCAGACATAATGCTAGTCGGCGAGGCTCCCGGGAAGAGGGAGGACGAGCTTGGTAGGCCCTTCGTCGGCAGGGCCGGCGAGCTGCTCAACGCGCTCCTAGGGCTCGCCGGCCTTAGGAGGGAAGACGTCTACATAACGAACGTGGTCAAATGCAGGCCACCGGGCAATAGGGACCCGAGGGAGGACGAGATAGCCGCTTGCCTCCCATACCTCATAAGGCAGATACAGATAATCGCTCCTAAGGTGATCGTGGCCCTGGGGAGGCACGCCGGTAGGACCCTCTACAGTCTCGCGGGTAAGAAGTGGCCCGGAATAAAGAGGGCGCACGGGCGGGCGATCCCTGCAAGGATTGCAGGCGTGAGCGTAACCCTATACGCCACGTACCACCCCGCGGCCGCCCTTTACAATCCGGAGCTCAGGAGCGTCTTGGAAGAGGATTTCCGGAAGCTCCCATCTATTATTGGTGGAGGGCGCCGCGGGAAGAGCTTGCTGGACTTCTTCTAGGCAGTGGCAACACGCTCCAGCGACCTCCTATAGAGGCTCCCCAACACTATGAGTGCAACTAGGAAACCCGCGATGCCCGACACCAGAGCTACCACCGACACTCCGTGCCCGGGACCGACTACTCCCTGTAGGAAGCCCTCCTCCTCAGTGGGCATGAGTCGGCTAACTCTTGACACGCTGACGAGCTTCCATATCATGGTGCTTGCCAGGGCGCTCCTGGCGAGGTCGACAGCCCCGACGAGGTCGCCCTTCGAGAACTCGTACTGGGCGTATTCCATATAGGCTGGTGCGAGGCCGGGCGGGAAGCCCTCCCACACGAGGCCTGCCGCTAGCTTGGAGTATAGCCTAGTGGTCTCGTTGTAGTACATCATGTAGATCTTTCTAACATCGGTGAAGTTCGAGATTATGACTGAGAACACTGTATTCATGCTCCTGCTAAGAGCCTCCCTGTAGAAGCCTAGCGCCGCAATGTAGTTCCCCGACGAGAGATAGGTGTCGCCCCTGTTCATAATCATTGCTAGCGCTTCCAGCCCGGCCTGCAACAGTTTCTTGTCGACTGTCTTATTGTACGCTTTCATCATATACCTAGCGATGCTGGCGCTATAGTCAGCGGAGATATGTACGAAATCGCCCGCTACGCTCGCTAGAGTCCTTATCATGCTTGAGTTGAGCTTAGGCTCGAGGTCGCGTACCTTCTGAGCTGTCCAGACCCAGCTCTCCACGCTGTATATTCTAGCTCTTGCGTACGCTAGTACTCGTAGCGCCTCCATCGGGTTAGTTGTGGCTAGGACCTCGACGCTCTCGAGCTCAGATAGCGCGTCGGCTATTCTTGCATATGCGGTGCCTAGGAACTCGACGTAGTACGCGCTCCCATTGTTCGGGAGCCTGGTGAGGTTCTCCTCGAGCATTGTAAGGTTTTCTCGCAGGACCCCCGCTTCTCTAGCCACGAAGTCGGCCAGGCCCTCCGTGGAGCCGCTGGTCTTCGATAGGTAGTAGAGGTAGAATGCTGTATAGAGAGCTGTGAAGGCTTTGCTAGCACTGACGTAGGGCTTATCATCTAGTGTCGCGTTGCTTTCGTTGAGGAGCTTAAGCACGTCTATGTATGTATTGCTATCGTTGAGAACGACTCCTTCGCTCTTCAGCGCGTTCAGAACGTTTAAGGTGACATTCGTCATGTAGCGGCTAGCGTTACGCATGCTTTTCATGAATTCCTCCGGCATGCTTATGCTGGGGGCCTTCGTATAGGTGTGGACGCCCTCAAGAGCCTCCACGGCGCCGAGTATGCCGGCGACGCTAACATTCTCACCGTTGCAGCCCGGAATAGAAGGGATGTAGTTTGCCGCGGGATATATGAAGAGTTTGCCTGCCTCCTCTGCGGCCATGCACTTCTCCGGTATCCCCCCTACAGCGCTGTAAAGGCCGAGAGGCGTAATGGCGCCTGTTATCACAGTACTGTTGGAGAGCTTGCTAATCAGGGGGCTCCCCAGCAGTAGGAGGTAGACCGCCGTAGCGACAGCAGCGCTAGCGCTTGGCCCCTCAACGTTGCTAGCATTAATGAACCTTATGGTGTAGTCGTGTAGCCTCCAGTCGCTTCCTGCTAGCACCGCCCCGGTGACTACAGCCTGGATCATGCTGTACCTCGTCGTGTCGCCGACTTTAGACGCCTCTATCTTGACCTGGCCCGTGCCAGGGCTGACGATGACCTGGAGTCCGACTAGGACACCAGTGTTTGTATCCTCAACTATTGCCGCAACTGTCAGATTAACGCTCCTAGTCTCACTGCTCTCACCCGTCGCCACGACCTGGGAGAGAGGCATGAGGAGTAGGATCAGCAGCAGTAGAGCTTGAGCAATCCTAGCCATTCGATGGCACCCCGCGCGCGGGAGTCAGCCTCTTCCCTTAGGCGCGTGTGCGCGCTACACTCTTATTTTATATCTGTGGCAGCTAATCTTTCCTGTGGTGTGAGGGCGGTGGCTAAGAAAAAGAAGAAGGAGAGCGCGGAGGAGAAGGGAAGCGGCAAAGAGCTCAAGATCGTCACAATACCTGCTGTAAGAGAAGAGGAAGTCCTGAGGAGTGATAGGGCTATGAGCCTCCTCTACTTGATAGATAAGATTGGCCCGGTACACGAGAAAACACTCCACCACATAATTGCTATGCTGAAGGAGGAGTATGGCGCCGACCTCGGCTATACTATAAGGAAGATAGGGACTAGGCCGTATAGCCCTGAGCTGAAGACGGATGTCACAATGCTGCTCTACGTGGGATTCATAGAGAAGGAGCCCGGAATCTATAAGAGGCTGCGCATAACTGGGAGGGGCAAGGACGTCCTCGAGAAGAGGAAGCCGCCGGCAGTAGTCATTAACGTGCTCGAGACCCACTTCGAGCCGATCAAGAATAAGGCGAGCATGCTTGATAGTGCTGAGAACGCGGAGATAAGGAGACTTAGGAGGATGATGGAGAGGAGGAGGCGGGGACCCCTGCTCTGAGGAGAGTTGAGAGCTCTGATAGCCCCGCTAGCTAGGGCGCTCGAGTCGAGAACTCACATACTAATCTACGGGCCCGCAGCAACGGGCAAAACACATCTCGCCCATGCCTTTTTCATGCACGCGGAGGAGGCTGGTTTACGACCCATAATTGTCGCGACGGAGCCAGGAACGATAACGTACGTCGAGCACGTTGGAAGCCTCGATCATGTGACTGCTAGGACGCTCGATGAGATGGCTAAGATTGTGGCTGAGGAGTCCCTCAGAGGTAGGCTCCCTATTATCGACAGTATAAATTGGCACTACCGAGAGAGTCCGGGCCTAGGCTCGGCGCGGAGCCTGGCATTCACCGCATCACTACTGTACAGTCATGGCGGGGTGAGCACTGCGCAGGTCGCGGGAGAAGGCCGGCTACCTAGTGGGGCGCCATTCATACTACCCTACGCTGGATTACTCGCAGAGACAAGGAGGAGGGAGGGCCGGTTCGAGCTAATCATTATTAGGCCGGTGAGAAGAACAGCGGTATTCCAGCCGGACCCAAAGGTGGGAGTGATATGGAAGTAGCTATCAACGACATCATAACGCTGTTCATACTAGTCCTGCCAGCCCTCGTGTCCAACGCATCGCCAGTAGTGATAGCTAAGCTTCTCAATGGCAGGATGCACCCTATAGACTTCGGCCGCTACTTTGTGGATGGTAGGAGAATCCTGGGAGACGGGAAGACGTGGGAAGGCCTCGCCTTTGGGGTCGCGGTTGGGACTCTCGTGGGGGCCATAATTGGTCTTGCACTAGGGGACATCAGCTACTACACTCTGGCGGGGCTTATCGGTAGTTTCGCGGCTCTATTAGGGGATATCCTGGGAAGCTTCATCAAGAGGAGGTACGGGATTGAGAGGGGCGCCTGCGTCCCAATACTGGACCAGCTCGACTTCTACACTCTGGCAGTATTCGCGCTATGGCTCGCGGGCTACCCGGTCAAGTGCTCGGCCGCGGTGTTGCTAGGATTCTTCGTTATAATAGCCCATGTCACAACAAACTACGCAGCCTACCGGTTAGATCTCAAGCCTAGGCCCTGCTAGGAGGGCTCAGATACGACCGCACACTTCATCCCTCCCCCTTCCCGGGGGAGTCCGTAAAGCCCGCCTATCATCATTGCCCATCCCCGTTCTCTCCCGCCTCTTTTAATATCTCTTCGCTGAGCCTCTCGAGAAGCTTGTAGACGTCGTGTATAAGGCCGAGCTTGTCGGCCCTCTCATACGCCTCCTCAGCCATGGTATATGCTATGTTGAGGTGCATCCTATCCACGCTGTTCGGGTAGTTCTTGAGCGCTAGCTTGAGGCCGTGCCAAGCCTTGTATAAGGGGGCGAGCACGTGCGCCTTCTCCCTAGGCCCCATCTCGGCCCACTTAGGGCTGCACTGAACGAGGAACAGCATGTCTAGGAGGCTTCTTAGAAGGAGGACCTCTTTTAGGTCGGCCGCTTCCGCGCTATCTGCAAGAGCCTCTAGCCTGATTATTTCGATAACGATGTTTGGGTCGTTGCACAGCTTTTTCCTCTCTTCGAGAAGTATCTCTCGGAGGTCGGGGTCTAGAGCCTCTAGCCTATCGCCGAGGACGCGCTCCGCCTCCTCAAGGCTCTCGATCCAGTATATCTCCTCTATAAGCCTGCCAAAGGCTTCCTGTATGGGAGACGCCAC
>WAOS01000087.1 GCA_015521185.1 Desulfurococcales archaeon
GCTCCAGCGCGTCGCTAACCCTCATGTGCATCCCAGCCACCACAGGATCAATGCCTTCGGGCAGCGTGGCCTCCGCTATGAGGAGCGTGGAGCCCCTCGCTTCTTCCACGAGGCCTTCGAAGAGCATCGTGTCGGACGTGTAGAACACCGCGCGGCCCCCGGACGAGACTCGGAGCCCGTACGCTACCGCCTCGTGCCTCACGCGGACCGGCTCCACCCTCGCCCCGGCAATGCTCGGGGGCTCACTCGTGAGGGTGGCGTGGCCCCTATCAACAAGTAGCGACAGGCCCTCCGGCACGGGGTCCTCCTCCAGCCATGGCGCTATGATTCTCATGCCCCCCTTGCAGCCGCCGGCCACGCGCCCTATGGCTATGCTGTGGAGGCCCGCCCAGTGGTCGATGTGGCGGTGGCTAATGTAGACGTTCTCGACCTCGCACGGGCTTACTCCTAACTGGCCGAGGCGCGAGGCGCACGATTCCCCCGCGTCGAGGAGAATAGTCTCCCCGCCTAGGTCAACTATTATGCAGGGGCCAGCGTAGCCCGGGGGAGGGTATGAGGAGCCAGCTCCCAGGATAGAGACTCTAAGCACGCCCGCTCCCTCTTCTAGCGGGAGATACGGTCCGGCTAGGGGCCTGGCTTAATAATGAGGCGCGCCTCCATGCCCGGGGCCTCGGGGGCCGGGGGATTTGCTGAGGCGGACCGCCTGGGTGCTAGGCCTGACTATCATGGTCTCAAGCTTCAGCCTGATAGCCTCGGGACTCTACGGCCTCTACGCTTACACCAGGTCTCCTAGCCCCTGGGAGTGGCATGCCTGGAGCATTATGCTTGGAGTGGGAGCCCTCTACATGGGCATAGGAGCGGCGCTCTACGCTGTTGGAGACGCCAACATTAGGAGGCCCTGGGAGGCCCTGCTCGCCACCGTGCTAATCTGGATCCTCATCCCCCTGGTAGACGCGATCCCCTTCATGCTTGCCGCCCGGATCCCCTACGTGGACGCTGCCTTCGAGAGCGTTAGCGGCTGGACGACGACCGGGCTCACAATACTTAGCGGGGAGCCAAGCTCTTGGCGGTCCGTGTATGTGCCTCTCGTGGATAATATCCCGGAAACACTGAAGATGTGGAGGAGCCTCATGCAGTGGGAGGGAGGCCTCGGAATAGTTATACTGACCGTCGCGGTCCTAGCGCCCCCAGGGGTTAGCGCAGCCGTCCTCTACCTGGCCGAGGGCAAGTTCGAGAAGCTCGAGGCGAGTTTTAAGAGGACGAGCGTGATAATGGGCATAATATACGTGGTGCTAACCGCCATAAGCTGGCTCCTCTTCATAATAGCAGGAATGCCCCCGCTAGACGCGGCCCACCACGCTATGACCGGTATCGCCACCGCAGGCTTCAGCCCGCACAGCGAGAGCCTCGGATACTACTACAAGATGGGTAATAGTGCTGTGCTCGTCGCCGGCATGATAGTTATGATGCTTGGCGCGATAAACTTTAGGGACCACTACAATGTCCTGCGCGGAAATTTCGCTGCTCTCCGGCAGAGCATAGAGCTCCAAGCTCAGATCCTTATAATTATATTCGCGGGAATGTTCTCCTACCTAGTCTGGGCTCTAAACCCGAGCTTCAGGCAACACTTCACGCTACTCCAAGCTATATTCCACTACGTGAGCGCCTTCGCCACAGCAGGGTTCCAGGCTGGCGACCTGCACGCGACACCCGACGCGTACAAGCTACTCCTAACAATCCTCAGCCTTATAGGCGGGAGCGCCTTCAGCACCGCTGGAGGCATAAAGGTGCTCAGAGTCCTCATCGCCGCCAAGAGTATCAGTCTCGAGGCCGACACTGTAATCAGGCCTCCTGGCTTTGTTCCTAAGAAGAGGCTGAGCAAGTACGTGGTGGATGAGACCATCGTTAGGAGGACGCTAGCCACTATAAGCGCGTTCACCGGGACGTATATTGTTCTCGTCATGATCATGGCCCTGGTAGACCCTCAGTATAGTCTGGGTGACATCATGCTGGAGATAGCTAGCGCTATGGGTAATGTCGGGCTAAGCACTGGCATAAGCGCTGCCAGCGCTCCGGTGTCTGCCAAGATTATCCTCATAGCCGCGATGCTCCTAGGAAGGCTCGAGGTCATAAGCTACCTCATAGTCATCAAATCCTTGCTCGTCTCCCGCTAAGGCGTGGAGGTGCAGGAGGGCTGGCGGTACTCAGGATTGTCGCGATAGCTCTGGGCAGGGAGTTCGACCCCAGCATTGTGAGGAGGGCGTTCGGGGCGGGAATACCCAGGTGGGACGAGCCCCTCACCATATCCTTGGGGGGAGAGCGAGTAGTCTACATCTTCGCTTTCGGCGTCGTCGTGTTCATAGGCTATACTGGCTCTCCGGAGGAGAGGCGCATACTTGACGTGCTCCGGGAAGCTGTGGAGCCTCGCCCGAGGGAAGAGGAGTACAGGGAGGAGTACGCCTGGGTGCCTGGGAGTGCCCCTAGGGAGCGCCGAGGAATACGCGTTCAGCTCCCGAGCGGGGCCGTAGTTATAAGGAACGAGGCCATCTACGGCCCCCTCGACGAGACGGCTAAGAGGATCCTGGCCCTAGTCATCGCACAGAGCGCCGCGCTACGCCGCCTAGAGGCTGAGGCGGACAGCCTCCTCGAGGAGGTCGATCTTATACTGGAGTCTCTAGTCTCATCTAGAATGCCGAGGATTGGCAGGGCGAGGCAGAGCCTCATCCAGGCTCTGAGGACTCGCAACACTCTTGAGGGTGACCTTCTCATACTCGAGAAGCCTCCCGCCGCTTGGGAGGACGAGAGGTATGAGCGCCTGCTCGAGGGCCTCAGATACGTCTTCGAGATCGAGGAGAGGTACACGGCCCTAGACAGGAAGCTCTCCAACACGCTCGAGACTATAGAGGTTATCGTTTCGCTCGTTAACGAGGCCAGGTTTATCCTGCTAGAGACGCTCATTGTACTATTCTTCCTACTCGAGATACTGCTAACACTAGTGAAGTGACTGCGGAACACACATTTATCCCTGGAAGCCAATTATTTTATCAGAGGTGATAAAGTAATGG
>WAOS01000088.1 GCA_015521185.1 Desulfurococcales archaeon
CACCCCGCTTATGCTGGAGAGCTTCAACGCGTCGCTCGTCACCACGAGGCGCCGCCGCATCACCTCGCCTAGGATCGACGGGTTATCCCATATGAGCGTCGCCGCATAGGGCTTGAAGGGGGCGGCCCTCACTCCCTCCGCCCGGAGGGCTGTCACGAGGCTCGCGGTGATCACGGTCTTACCGCTCCCCTCTCCTCGGTAGCCCACTACTAGCACTATGGCCGGCATCCTTAGCGCACCCCGGAGGCTAGTCCTTAACTGCAACTAATCCTAGCGCTCTCCTCGAGTAGCGGACGACTCTGAAGCCGGCGCGCTTAAGCTTTGAGGCGATCCTTCCCGGGAAGTTTGCTCCGTGCTTTCTCCCCGGCTCGCCCGTGTAGTGGAAGAGCACGCCCCTAGGCTTCATAATTCTGTAGAGCTCCTTGTAGAAGTCTAGGCTGTATAGAGGGCCGGACCGGCTCGTTATTCTGGGTGGGTCATGGATTACCCTATCGAAGCTCTCACTCTCAAGGGAGCGCACGTACTCGGTTACGTCTGAGTGGACAACACTGATCCTGTTATCGCTGAGCCGCCAGCTCCAGGGATTGACTCTGCTGAGCTCGATCACGTTGCGATCTATCTCGACAGTGATAACCCGCCTAGCACCTCGCAACACGCTGGCTATCGCCGTGTATCCCAGGCCCATGCAGGTATCGAGTACCTCTACCCCCACCCTGATTCGGGCCTCAGCGACCTTGTATCGAGTGTCCCTCAGCGGGTCGGAGCCCCGGACGCGGTGCATGTGAATTCCGTCTATCTCAAGCGTGGGGGCCGACCCGGGAATAGTGGGGACCAGCTTGTAGTACCTGTGTCCCCGTATCTCGGCGATCCCAAGCTTGTCCCCCGCCGCTAGGAGTATTCTCCTCTCGCCTCGGAGCCCAGCCAAGTCTCCAATACTGACCTTCGCGTTTACACGGCACCCGGGCTCGTCTAGGCTTAGAGAGACCCTCTCCCCTCGCAGGGGCGCCACGCTGATCCTGTAGGCTCCATGGCCCGCCGTGACTTGGCCGCCAGAAACTGCCGCGTCTATAACGTCCTCTACTTCCCACGGTGCCAGGGCTATTGCGCAGATCGGCCTGTACCTCACCGTTTCAGCCAAGCCCGGGTGCGCCCCCAGGATGCTCGTCCGAGGCCTCCTACGGAACCTAAGGACTAAGGGAAAGAGTTTCGCTTTCACGTAGTGCAAGAGAGGGTCTCGGAGGGCTAGAAGCCTCCGAAGAGGCCTCCGAGGCCCTCCCCGATGTCTACCTCCTCTTCCTTCTCCTCCTCTTCCTCCTTCTTCTCCTCCTCAGCAGCCGCCTCTCCGGCCTCAGCAGGGGCAGCCGCGGGAGCAGCCGCTACAGCAGCGACGGGAGCCGCTACTGCCTGCTTTAGCACCTCTTCGAGGTCGATCTCGCTTAGGCTGGCCACTAGCATCTTTATCTTGGCCTCATCTACTGGTAGGCCGAGAGCCTCTATGACCTTGGCCAGGTTCTCCTCGTTTATCTCCTTACCCGCATAGTATAGCGCGAGAGCCGCATGGATGTACGCCTTTCCCTCCTGAGCCATTCCTGGGTCACCACCCTTTGCGTGGAATCCTCCCTACTCGCTGGCCTGGGGCAGGGATTTAAAAAGTATCGGGCTAGAAGCCTCCGAAGAGGCCTCCGAGGCCCTCCCCGATGTCTACCTCCTCTTCCTTCTCCTCCTCTTCCTCCTTCTCTTCCTCGGCCTTCTCCTCCGCGGCTGGAGCGGCGGCAGGGGCAGGGGCTACCGGGACCTCCTCTATACCCAGCTCTTTCGCCTTGTCTCCGAGCGCTGCAACAACAGCTAGGAACTCGCTTACGGCCTTGCGCAGCACGTACTCGGCTACATCCGGCGTTAGGAACCCGGTTTCCCCAGCTATAGCGGCGATAGCGGCCTCCGCCTTCATTATCGCTGCCTCGACGGCCTCGGGCACCGGCATGTATACTATCTCTGCCGCTAGCCCTAGAGCCTCTGCTGCCGCCTCCATCACCTGGGCCTTGATCTCCTCGAGGTCGACTATTAGGTCCTCCCTCGGAATTATGAGGCCGTGGTCTATTGCCGCTTTCAGCTTGAGGCCTACCTCGAAGGGCATTATTCCGAGCTGCTGTAGGAGCCCTGCCAGCTCGGGAGAGATCACGTCGCCCGGCTTAGCGACCACAGTGTCCTTCTTCACGTACACTGTTCCCTTCCTAATCTCGTAGGGTATCTTCAGCTTTCCGAACACGCTCAGCATCGGGCCAGGAGTTATTCCGGTGTCTCCCTCTGGAATCACGATCTCGCTCTCAGCAACCTGCCCGGGCTTAGCTGGGATAGGGACCTTCTCGCTCTCTATCATCCTAGCGAGCTTGAAGGGGTTCATATCGGTGAAGAGGAGCATAGTGCTGCCTGTTAGGAGAGGCTCAATCTTGCTAGCGTCTAGCCCAGCCTGGTCGGCCGCCCTGAGTATGAGCCTCTTCTTGGCCACCTTGAACACTACCTGCTTCCTGAACTTCTTCCTGATAAGCTGTACCTGCTTGGTGGGCATGTTAGTCAGGTCGGCTATGCCGACCACTGGGTACTTCTTGAAGAGCTCCGTCAGCTCCTCTACCACTTTTATCTTCCACTCTGGGATCTTTCTCTCCTTCCTCGCGTGAAGAGCTTTCATACTCATCCCTTACACCCCCTTACCTGACTATCTGGACGGGCGGGCCCATGGTCTTCTTGACGTAGAGCTTGTCGATCTTGCCCTGACCCAGCTTGTTTTCCACAGCGTTAAGCACCGCCTGAATATTCTCGCTGATCTTCTCAGGGCTCATATCCTCCGTGCCAACCCTAACCATGACCTGCGGCTGGTTCCTCACCCTGACCCACACGCTCCTCCTAAACCTCTCTATGAGAGACTTAATGTCAGCATTAGGAGGCACGGGGGTCGGCGCTTTACCCCTTGGGCCTAGGGCCGGGCCTAGTATTCCTCCGGCTAGGCCCATGAGTGGGGCCTGCACGAGGACCCAGTAGCACCTCTTGGCGAACTTCTTAGCGAGCTTCCTGTTCTGCCTCATCTCCATAAGCTCGGCCCTGCCTATTACCTCTACGCCCTCAACCTCCTTGGCCTTGAGAGCCATGTCTCCCTCCGCGACCACACATATCTTGGGCTCCTTGGAGGGCTTGTTAGGGAGGGTCACTATCTCTCTAAGCCTCCCGCTCGGGCTCTTAATGTCGACGTCCTTCAGAACGACTATCAGATCTACGCTCTGAAGAAACCTGCGCTTCTTCCCGGCCTTCAGAGCCTTCTGGACCGCTTCCTGCAGCACTTGGGGGTTCAACAGTTTACACCTCCGCTTCGGGCCCTAGTAGGGGGCCCTACTCCGCCCGCTGTGCGGCGGAGTCGGGAGAGGATTGCTGAGTTGCGGGTTTAAATAGGATTCGGAGGCTACTCCTCCTTCTCCCACTCTTCCTCGTACTTTGCTAGGAGGGCGTCGTAGACTCCCTCCTCTACTTCGCGGGTCACTATCTTAGCGTCCTTACCGTTAACCAGCACTCCGATGCTCCTGGCACTCCCGAGGATAGTTTTCACTGCAGCCTTCAGCGTCTTAGATAGGAGCTGCGGCTTCTTCTGGAGCGCTATCTCAATTATCTTCTCCAGCGGTAGGTCGCCTATGGGGTTGTGCATGGGGTCGCCGGGAGGCTCCTTGGCCCCGACTGCTTTGAGCAGTAGGGCGGTCGTTGTCGGTATGCCTACTTCTATGCGGTACTTCTTGGTTTTAGTATCAATTATTATTTTCACTGGTATCGTCATTCCCTCAAACTGCTTAGTCTTCTCGTTGATCTCGTCCACAACTTTCTTAACATTAAGACCTAGCTGGCTCAGCATAGGGCCCAGGGGCGGGCCTGGCCTGGCTCTCCCACCCTCTATCTGGACAGTTACTACCTTTTCCCGCGGCATTCCCGGGTCACGCTCCTCCACACTGCCCCGGGCTCCTCCAGGTTTTATAAAGTTCCGCTGGCCACGCTATGAGGCTCCAGGCGTGCGAGACCTCTTGGCGGTGATGCAAGAATTGATAAAAAGAAAAATACTTAAAAAACTATATGCGACTAGGCTCCTAAGACTAGCCAAGAGGTCCACACGATACCGAGACCTAGAGAGCATGCTGGGGATAGACGCTACCCTGCTAGCAAGATACGTAACCGGCACCGTTATGCCGGGCACCTCCCAGGCGCGCCGGATAATCGAGGGCCTCGGCGGAGCTAGAATGCTAGCTGACATCCTCAGGCGCTCAATCGAGGAGCACGGCGGCTACATAGACCTAGCCCCCCTACTCTCCGATGTGGACTACCTATGCGCGCTAGCTCTCGACCTCAGCATTAGATACGAGAGGGAGAGCATAGACACTGTTCTAGTCCCGGAGACGAGCGGCATAAGCCTAGCCACTCTCATTGCTTCGAACCTGGACGCCAGACTAGTCATAGCGAGGAGGAGGAAGGAGAACCCCCTGCACTCGTACTACGAGGAACACCTCGTCAGGCCGCCCAACATTAGGAGATCGTTCTACGTGAGGCAGGGCCTCCTAGTGGAGGGGAGCAACGTGCTCATAGTCGATGACATAATTCACTCGGGCCTAACCCTAGAGCTAATGCTGAGGATAGCTCGGAAGGCCAATACTAGAGTGGCGGGTATCGCTAGCGTTGTGGCTGTGGGCGATAGATGGAGGGAGATACTGGAGGGTGTGAGGGTCGAGTACTTCCTGTATTACCCCGGCTAAACCTGTTCCTCGGGCTTCACATGCTCTATGGGGAGTGTAACCACTAGGTCGATATCGCTCTCGAGGAGGACCAGGTTCACCTCTCCCTTCGCCTCGTTCACACTCACGACCCTCCCCCTCATACCCCGGAACGGGCCCGCTGTTATCTGGACTATCATACCCGGCTCTAGCTCTGGGAGCTCGACCGTCGGCATGGCGAGCTTCACTACATCCTCCTTCTTCATGAGCAGGGGCCTCCTCCTCTTGATGTGTCTTATACCGCTTATTGCAGCGTAGAGGTCCGCGGGATTGCCTACCTCGAGAATAATGTAGCCTCCTAAGTCGACGGGCACCACTATGGAACGTATGTCTAGGCCCAGATTCTGGATTCTAGAGGCTATGATCAGCGCCACTTTCTCCTCCATAGTCTTCGTCACGTAGACAGCGTAGAACCTCGAGGGATACTCCTTCGCTGCCGCCTCTGACAAAGCACTACACCTCCGCCACTTTCTAGGCGGTTAAGAGTACTCTCACTAGGTGGATCACATACGCTATTCCGCCTACGAGAGTGAACCCTAGTATGTTCAGCTTTGTTAGGAGGTAGAACTCCTCCTCGTCGGGCCTCCTAGCTAGGATGAGAATCCTCCTCCAGGCAACGATGTACTCCCGCATCTTCTGCACTAACGGCAAGCCGCTCACCCAGGGTCACTACGCTAAGCCGGCCCCTCTGAGCTTCGCGATATACTCGTTCCTTAATATTCTCTCCTCGACAGGGCCCCGCGGGTACTCCTCTCTCCACGCTCTAGCCCTGTACCTATAGACTCTTACATGCGGGTCTAGCCAGCAATCGGGCCAGAGACCCGCCTTGACACAGGTCTGGCTGAGGAACGTCTCCTCGTCCCAGACATAGTCCACCGGTACCACGGGGAGTAGGAGGCCGGACCGCCCGGTCCGGTAGTCGCGAACGATCAGGCCGTCACGCCCAATTACCACGCCCGCAAGCCTCTCCTCGGGGGTGTCTCCAAGGTATTCGAACTCGCTTAGGACTGAGACCTCGAAGGTGACCGTGTCGAGCTCCTCCCTCCTCAGCGGGGGAAATCTGGGGTCCCTAAAAGCGCTCTCGAGGGCTACCTCTATAACTGCTTTAGCTAGGCTCTCAACGGGAACCGTCACCCCTATACACCCTCTCAGCTCCCTCCTGCCCCCACCAAGGTAGGTCTCTATCGTGACGAACGCCATGCCCGGCCTGTACAGCTTAGGAGGCAACCCCTCGGGGACAGGCATTATCTCCCCGCGCTCGAAATAGTACTCCACGCTACGCCTGGCTAGACGGACTAGTATCTCACCCTCTTCCCCGGTGAGCTCCTCTGGATCTACCGGCTTCCCCCGCACTTCTGGCAAGCTCCTCAGCCTCCTTCGCTATTCTCCGAATATTCTTCCAATGCGATCCCTCCCAATATACCATTCCGCACCTGGGGCAGACGTAGAATACGTCGTGTGCCTCAAAGCTTCTCGGGGGCACGCGTCCCCTAACCTTCTCCTTATCCCGGACCACGACAAGCGGTGCGTTGCACCTGGGGCACCTGCTCCTTGAGGGGTCCGGCCTGAGGCTTATTCCAACCTTTATGGCTAGCTCTGCAAGTCTCTCGACAATTGTGTCCCCGGTAATGTATACTGCGCGTAGCCCCCTCTTCCTCGCGCGTATATAGAGCCCCCTGTCTCTGGTCACTACTATTCTGCCGGTCCGCTCCGCAATCTTAAGGATCTGGCTATCCGTGTAGACGCGGGAGTACAACGTGTCGTAGCCTAGCAGGCGGAGCCACCTGGCAAGCTCTCCCAGCATCGTGTCTAGGATGAACGCTTTCTTCTCGCTGTCGCTCACTACTCTTTCACCGGGAAGAATAAGTGTGCGGGGCCTATTGGGCGTTGCACCTCGGCGAGGGGGCTAGGCCCCGTGGAGGATGAACTTCGCGAGTTCTAGGCCGGTGATATGGCCCACGGGCTTTCCGTTGTCTACTACTATCACTGCCCTGTACCTGTAGCGGAGCATTAGGTCTGCGGCCTCGGCGATGCTCGCGTCTGGGTCTATCTTGGGAGGCCTCAGCCTTATGGCGCTTGAGACTGTAACGAACTTGAGTGGTGTCAGCCTTTTCGGCTCTCCCCTGCTCAGCTCGTAGTACTTGAGGAATATGTTGAGTATCTCGTCTACTCCCACGACACCGACGAACTCCCCGTCATCCATAACCGGGACGACGCTGAGATTGTGCTGAAATAGGAGCTGTCTCACGTGCAGGATCCTTGTGTAGAGGTTAACGCTGACCGGGAACGTCCTCATTATGTTCCTAACAATAGTGTCAACAGCTTTCGGGTTCTCGACGAGCTGCTCGGCAAGCTCCCACCTACTGATGATACCCTTAGGTATCTCACCTTCGTCAACAACCGGCACACTAGTGAAGCTGTTCTCCTCCATCTTCCTGAGCGCCTGCATGAACGGCTCGTCGAGCCTCACGTACTCCACGGGCTCGCTCATGAAGCTGCTAGCATGCATGCCCGTGGGGGTAGCCTGCTTGGTTCTGACAGTTCCTAGTTTGAAGATCACTTCTCTATACGTCAGTATCCCGCGTATTCTCTTGTCCTCTGTGAGTATTGCCCTGTCCGTCTTGTACTTCTCGGTCTTCTCTATCGCTGCGCTGAGGGCGAGATCCTTGTCTAGTATGGGGGCACTGTCCCCCATTATCTCTGAGGCCTTTCTGAGTGTAAGCTCCTCGAGCATCCCGGTGCACCGCTATCCGCGTAAGAGGCTAGAGGGCATAATATAGGTATGGAGGAAGGCCTGATTCCTGCTTTGTTAGCTCAGCTCTCCTTCTTGAGGTACGCGTAGGCAGCCATTATGTAGTCTGGGGCTAGCCTGATTATGTCGGTCTTGGAGATGACCCCGACCACCTTATTAGTCTCTCTGTCAAGCACGGGGAGGTGCCCTATGCCGTATATGCCCATTAGCTCGGCGGCCTCCCGCAGCGGTGTATCCTTGTAGACGTAGTATGGGTCGCGGACCATAATGCTCCTCACAAGCACGGATGAGGGGTTCTTTCCTTCCGCTACGACCTTGTAGACTATATCTGTCTTCGTGACAACGCCTAGGAGTATCATGTTCTCGTCAACAATAATTACGCTCCCTACCCCCTCATCCCTCATCTTCCTAGCCACAACGTCTACAGTCTCATCCTCCGACGCGGTCACTACGGGACTCCTCATGACCTCCCCACAGGTTACCTCATCGACGTATTCCTCGGTCAATATTGATCCCCCGGAAGATCAGCACATGTCCAATAACTACCCAGTGGTGCTCCTGCGACCCTATAAATCAGCACCTATTATAGGTCTAGACGCGTACCCTACCCGCGAGAGGTCTGGGGGTGGCGGTACCTAGTGGCGTCTCCCATACAGGAAGCCTTTGGCAGGCTTATAGAGGAGATATACTGGATCGAGAGCCTTGAGG
>WAOS01000089.1 GCA_015521185.1 Desulfurococcales archaeon
ACTCTACTCTATCCAGTCCCCGGTCTCTATTTTCTCTGGTAGGTACTTGAATGCTAGGAACTTGAGGCCCTTGCTGGCGAGGGCCTCTATCTCCAGCTTAGCCTTCTTCTCGAGGAAGATCTTTATCTCCCTCCTCCACCCCCTGCTCTTGAACCAGCTGTAGTTCATCAGCTCTTTGGCCCTCTTTATGTCGGCGTCCTTCGCCTTGATTATGTAGTTCCGCCTCTCAGCCTCCGTTAGGTAGGGCTTCTTCCTTCCGTAGCCGAAGACGTCCGTCATGCTAACGCCGAGGAACCTGGCCTGAGGGGTCGCTAGGCGCTCGCTCTCGTAGCTCAGCTGTATCGAGCCGACTTTGAACACGCTGTAGATGTACCACCCGTACGGGTCGCTGTTATGGTAGACCACGCCATAGGAGCCTATGAATGTGTTGGCTCCGGGTACTGCTAGGTCGTACACGTAGCCTGAGTATCTTCTCCTCGAGACACGCGTTACCTCAACAACGACGGCGTCACCAGCCACTAGGGGCTCGAGCCCCCTCAGGCCGCGGATTCGCCCAAGCACTCTGCGCAGCTTCCACTTGGCCATCCTCCTAGACGCGCCGTTGACGTAGATCATGCCGCCGTGGAGGGCCCTGAGCTCCCTCCGCAGCTGCTCTGGTAGAGGTATTGAGTAGAGCCTGTCAGGGCCTTCTGCGCGCTTACGGTCCGGCCAGAAGCCCGCTATGGCTTCATATACTAGAGGCGGTGTTCTATGGCTACTCGGTGATATCCGGATCTCGACGATGCCTCCCCGCTTTGTTACCGAGGGGTTAACACCTAGTGTTAGGAGCATACTGAAGACCTGCTTCGCGTAAGCCTCGCCTCGGATGGATAGGACTATCTCACCACTAGCGTCGACCCGGCCGGCCCCCTCGAAGATCCCTCGCAGGAAGGCGAGCTTAGTGATTGCATCGGAGCTAAGCACGAGTGACGGTATGCGTCTCCGTGAGACCTCGCCGTCGAGGCCTAGCTGCGCAGCCACGTCTACGCACTTCTTGTCCGCGACGACTATTGTGAGCTCCCTCTTCTTCTCCTCAATGAAGCCTCGGGCACCGCACTTCCTTATGGCGTCCAGGTACTCCTCCACTCTCCTGGCAGACAGGCCCCTCAGCTTCAGGGTCACGTAGCGGTCCCTTCTCCAGAGGCCCGACGTTAGGGCTAGGCCTAGGACGCGCAGCACCATATCCCCCGTGGGGCCCCCAAGGATGCGTACTCCGGCCCTGCAACGCTGGCTCATCCGACGGAGTGCCTGCCACGTGTCTACAGCTGCATGGCTTGGTATAGTTTCCGCCACAACCACGTAGTCGCCCGGCCCAACCTCGTCAGCCGTCACGAGCGCTAGCCTACCATCACGCACCACGTAGAGTGAGTGGCCGCCCGTCACGCGTATGGTTCCCCTGCCCCTAGTCTCGATCTCAACAATCTCACCGTCTACTAGATGGCGGTAAGCGTAGCCCACCCTCGACCATATGATGCGGCCGCTCACAGGGTTCCAGGCGGGGACAGCTAGGTCTACTAGTGCCCTCTCCCTCTCAGCCCCGCTGAAGGATCCACTTAGGATGGCCTCGATAGGAGCGGCTTGGAGAAGGCCATCCGGCCCGCGGGCTAGGACTACCTCGTCTGCCGGGATACTATCGGTTAGTACGTAGACGGGAAGGCCGAGCTCTTCGTTGAGCCTCCTCACAAACCTCCTCGTCGCCCTGTCCGGCTGGCCCGCTCCGGTCACGAGTATCGCCTTGTACTTCTTCCAGAACCCTATCCTGTGGAGCTGCTGGAACACAGCGTCCTTCTCCACCACCAGAACGAACTCGGCGTCCCAGTCAACAAACTCTATTAGGTCGGGTGTGGACTCTATAGCGTATGCGCCGTGGCCGAGCCTGGAGAGGTCTATCACGTCACCGCCGCTTCTAATCCTCATATTGCCGACAACCTTGCCCTTCTCCTTGCTCAGTATCAGCATGTCCTCCCGGAGCAGGCCCGTGTAGACCTCGATGTCTCGGATGACCGCGTCGCTCTCATACTGCTCGTCCCACGTGTTCTCCTCCCGGAGCCTCCCGCGGAGGTCGCGGTACACTATCGTGTGCTTGCCCCTGTAGTAGAGGTCTCGTATGGTGGGGTACTCGTTCTCTATTAGCGCCTGGTATATTATGCTGGCCATGAGTAGGGTCTGCATGAACCTCCTGGCCTCGCCCATGTCGAGGAACTCCCTCTCCAGAGTCTCGCCGCCCAGTAGCAGGATGCCCCTCTTCGGGTCGAAGATAGTGTTTGCTAGGGTCCTCTTGGGTATCACGAGCTTCGGCGGCTTCCCCTCCATAATGTCCTCTAGGATCCTCCGGAACTTCTCGTGAAGCACCCGGGCCGCCCTTATGCGAGCCTCCAGGTCGACCTTGTCGGCCGGCACAGCCACCCCTTACACCCCGCTACTCCACCCTAACATTCTCTATAACCAACTTCACTATCTTGACAGGGTCCGGCTTCTCGCCGTCGACTACTGGTACCTCAACGTTCCCGGCAACTATCTTGACTAGTGCCTCCATTATCTGCTTCTCCTCCTCGGGGCGCGGGGGCTCCCACTTCTCCGGCGGCTTGGATAGCATTGCGAGGCTCCTCGCAACCTCGGGTATGTACTTTGCGATCGTTACTATCTTCCTCCTGACCTCAGCCTCCCTCTTCTTACGGCTCAGGTAGACGCGGAGCCTTCTAGCCACCTCCTGAACGGCAGCCCTGATCTCCGACTCAATCTCTGGAACCTCGCTAATGCTCTCCTTGCCGACGCCCTTGTAGGGCACCTTCGTGCTGGCAATGTGTACCAACACGACCAGAGGCGCGGGGAAGTCGACCCCATAGAGTTTCCAGTTGATTCTCGATACGACCTTCCAGGATACGTCCTCGCGCTCCTCATAGAGGAGCGGGATCTTATTA
>WAOS01000090.1 GCA_015521185.1 Desulfurococcales archaeon
CAACTAATGACCGCCCCCTCTAGGGATTAGAGGCTCGGCACGGACCGGTGGGGGCCGAGTTGTGGGAGCAAAAAATGAGGGCTTACCTCCTATAGTAGAGGAGGGCTGCCGCGGCTACCACTATCACGGCTAAGACTATGACCGCAATGGTCTTCGCGGGGACGCCCGCTCCGGACCCGCCGGATCCTGCGGTAGTCCCTTCTGGAGGGCTTGTCTGGGCCGCACTAGTCCCGGTAGGCCCGGCACTTTGCTGAGTTGTCTGCGCGGACCCGGAGGTTGTCGTCTCTCCGGTCTGCTGTACGGGGACTACTGTCATGTTTAGCTTCACTGGCTCCGAGCCGGGGCCCGGTAGGTTGACCGTGTTAGTCACGGGTACTATTAGAATCACGGTCTCGGATGCGTGGTCTGGGGTGAGGGTTAGCGTTGGACTACCCGAGGAGTAGGGGAGCCGGGCTCCCGTGCTGTTATAAGCCGTGGCCAGCCCGCCGACGCCGGTCTCTAGCGTGATTTTCACCGCCTCAACATTGGAGTAGTCCGCAAGGCTAACGTTCACCCGCGCCACTATCCCGGGGACAGACTGTGCCAGGGTCCAGTTCTGGCCCTCCTTGTAGTACACGTAGACGATGGACTGGCTGACATCGACAGTATAGGAGACGCTGGCCCTGTAGCCGTCAGCCTCGCTTAGAGATCCCTGGTAGCTCCACGAGTATCCTCTTAGGTAGGGCACCGCTAGGATCGCCTTCTCCCCCGATTGTAGGAGCATCGTCGCGTTGTGCCAGTCCAGCCTCGAGATTATGTTCGTCATACCGCTAAGACTAGTCCCGCTATAGGCGGCTACTACGAGGCTCTCCGCGCCCGGCACGGTGGTTACAGTCTTTGGCAGGCCGGGGACGAACGTCATATACGATACCTGGTGCTGCGCGCCTTCATCGCTGACCGCGTATATCTCTAGGCTCGCCCACTGCTGGACAGGCCCTTTTACTGCTACCGCGAGCCGATCTGTGCCCGGGATGCTTGTGGCCGCGTAGGCGAATTGGAGGCTTAGCTTGTACCCTGTGGCTGGCACAACGATTTCGGCTGCGCCCAAGACTGGTGTATGTGTGAGCTTAACGAAGGCCACGTCCATGCTCTCGCCTGGATGCGGCTCTACTGTGTAGAGGTCTATCTCGTCTATAACGGCAGGGCTAGGCGGCTCGTAAGTGTAGATCTCGCCCGTGCCGTGTGTAAGCAATTCTAGAGGTATGAAGAGGACTTTCTCAGGGTTAACCGCCGTGTCAGAGGCTGCGACTCCCACGACTATGTAGGTCCCGAGGGGGCTCCATCGGAGAGTGTCTAGGGGTATTAGCGTGAGGTTAGTGCTCCACGTGTTCCCCTCTAGGTCGACGACCACTAGCTTGTTCGTGCCTCCAGCCTCTACTGCTAGCGCGAGCATACTGCACCCGGGGTTAAACGATGCGAGGTACTCGCCGGCCCACTTCCGGGGCTTCCACTCGTATGTCTCGTTAACGAGGACTTGGGACCCGCTGGATGAGAGGGTGTATATTGTTAGAACTGTCGAGTTGCTCCCGCTACCAGTTTTCACGGCCACTAGTATCCTGTTTTGTGCATCGTCCGCGCACCACGATATGGGCTCTCCCTTGACGGTATCGTAGTGCATCCCTTCGGGGGTCGCGATAGCTAGGAGAGTGTACTGCTGCGTCGCGTTGGAGGCCTTGTAGACTGCTAGGAGAGTGTCTGGGGAGGTCTGGAGGAGCCCGTACCCGTAGACGTGGCTGAATCCCCCTGGAGGATCCGCGCGGAGCACCGTGTTGAGCCCTGGGAGCTCTAGGATTACGGCTGCCTCGTTCTGGTCGAAGAACGCTATGTAGTACCTGCCGCTGTGCTCCGAGGCTGAGATGAGCGGGTAGGGCTCGGCAAACATGCTCACGCCAATCATAGCCTTAGCCATCTCCTCGCCTGTGGACGCGTTATACACTCGTATGACGCTTGCCGACATGTTTTGGGAGAACGTCACTATGTAGCTCCCAACGATCTCAACACTTCTGAGATGCTCGCCTCTTATCGTGGCGTACCAGCTGGGGCTGGGAATAGCGCTCGGCAGTCCAGACTCGGCTGTGGAGCCCGTAGGCAGTACGGCTAGTACCAGTAGGATAGCTATTACTAGAGGAGCCCACGATCTCGCTTTGGGCACCCCGGAGCACCACCTTATTTTTGACTTACCGCGCGAGGAATTATATTTCGAATTCCCCATATTCATGATTCTTGCCATTGCGTGCTGGGGGTGTGCTGTGGGGTTTGCGAGCTATAACTCGGGCACTACTGCTCGCGTCGGGTAGTGGGACTAGGCTTCGCGGGGTTGTGGGTCTTGTTAAGCTGCTGGCTTATGTTGGCAGGATGAGGCTTATCTGCTACCCGCTGGCTAGCTTGGCGGTCGCGGGCGTGTCCGAGGCATTTCTTGTTACGCCCAGGCACAGGCTCGACACTATTCTCGCCGCGGCGAGGGACTGCCCGCTGAGGCCGCCCGAGATTGTGGGTGTCGAGAGCTGGAGGTGGTGGAGGGGGAGCGGCTATACCCTTCTCGACGGGCTAGAGCAGGTTGGTGCCTACCCGATTATCGTGAGCGTCTCCGACCACATATATCATCCGGGTATTGCCGAGCGGTCCGCCTCGGGGTGCGCCCGCCCCTTCTGTGTTGCCGGCGACGCTGAGGCGAGTCTAGTCGATATTGGCGAGGCAACACGTATACTCGCTGTTGGGGATAGGGTAGTGGCTATTGGCAAGGGTCTCAGCAATTACACTCATATTGATGTTGGGGTCCACACGCTCAACGCTCCCCCGCGGACCGGGTCTGGGGCGGCGAGCACCATGTCTCTGAATGATCTGAAGATGGCTAGCGCTGAGGCGGGACTCCTAGGCCTTGTTGACGTGACGGGGTATCCCTGGATAGATGTTGACACGCCTGAAGACCTTGAGAGGGCTAGGCGGGGCCCAGCTAGGGGCCTGGTCGAGATGCTCGACAGGATAGCGAGGGGGTGACGAGTTGCCTAGAGGGGGGCTCGGGAAGACGACTGACGGCCCTGTTGCTAGGCTCATAAACAGGCGGGTATCCGCTCTTGTGACCAGAGCTATCCTCCGGAGCGGCCTGAACGTGACGCCCAACCAGGTCACCGCTATAGTCTTCGCACTCTCGATCCTAACTGCCACGCTTATAGGGATGGGCGAGCTAGTCATCGGCGGAGTCCTAGTCCAGCTCTGCAGCATACTGGATGGAGTAGACGGCGAGATAGCCAGGGCCCGAGGGCTCAGCTCTAGGAAGGGCGCGTTCATAGATACTATGGCCGACAGATACAGCAACATGCTGTTCCTCGCGGCCACCGCCTACGTCTCGGCTTCAGCAGCTAGCCCGAGTCTGGCGGTGCTGGCAGCGGTCATAGCTATCAGCGGGGACCTAATGGTCAGCTACCTGCACTCGAGGGCCAAGATGGACTTTGGCGTGCACCCCGCCCTAATAGGTCCCCTCGACTCGGCGGCTAGCAGGGACGTCAGGCTGCTCCTCCTAGCAATACTCCTAATCGTAGAGAAGCCCCTTATCGCCCTGCTAGTTGTGGGCCTGCTAGGGCACCTATATGTGGTTGTAAAGATGTTCTCGCTGTTGCGACTAGATGAGAAGAACTCATAAGTACTACCGATTTAATCCCGACGCGCCCTATATAATATATCGAGTGGTGGCCTAGACGGATGGCAAACCATAAGCCGCTACTTATAGGTGTGAGGCTGGAGGACTGCTATTTGCGTAAGCTTCTCAGCCATAGTAATGCTCCTATTGTGATGCGTGTAATTAGAATTATGGGTTTTGACAATAGGATAGAGCTCTATATCGTAATACACGCGAAGAAGAGCCTCGTCAGGGCTCTCAGCAGAAATATTAACAAGATGGAGAACGCCTCCTTCACCATATTATATAGTGAGAGGTCTGTCCACCTGGTTGTGATGTCCTTTCCACGCTCCAACTGTCGAAGGTTCAGCAAATGCCCGTTGGCCGGGTCGTTCGAGGGCTTTGTCCCGCTGAGCTCTGGCATCATGGGGAGGGAGGTTGTCGGTGTGGGTCTGGCCCTCTCTAGGAAGGTAGTCTCGAGCCTAAGGGAGCACGGTCTCGAGGTCTTCGAGATAAGCAGTAACGCTATTCAGAAGCCGCTCACGAAAGGGCAGAGGTGGATGCTCTTCGAGGCCTTCCGGAACGGCTACTACGAGTATCCGAGGAGGATATCGCTCAAGGACCTCGCGAAGCGTCTCGGCATGAGCGTGTCTGCTGCTGCGGAGAAGCTTAGGAAGGCCGAGGTTAAGGCCATAAACAATTATATTCTCGAGAACATTATTGTTGAGGTCTTCCTAGATAAGATAATGGAGGGTTCAAGCCCTCCTATCTCCAGCAAGGTAGATAGCCCCAAGGACGAAACCGGTTATGGCCATAATAGTGACACCGGCCCAGACTAGGTTCACTCCGGGCACGTACTTTACCATCACTATTAGGCCCTCGCTATCTATAGCGCTGGTGTTATCGTCGGCCGCCACGTATAAGGACGCAATGTATCTCTCGGCGAGGAAGCCTATGTGATTAGTGTCAACGCTGGAGAGCTGGCTTATGTGGTAGCCGCTTGCCATTACTGCTACCAGGGTGAGGGCCTCGTCCTCGGGCATGGTCTCGATAACGTGCCTAGCGTACCTTACTAGGGGCTCGTGGTAGTGCTCGCCTAAGGCGTCTACCATTGGGGGCTGAACGTTCACGTAGATGTCCCCGAGGCCCTTTCTTATGAGGACTGCCGGGGTGACGAGCCCGTGTATGCCCATGGCCTCCCCGTTAGCCTCGAATCTAATCCTGGTGTGTATGGTTTTCTCGGAGCCGCCTACTCCGGCTTTGAGGACGAGGTCTAGCGCTAGGCCGCTGGGAGCTTTCTCCGGTAGTGCTGGGAGCTCTCCGACGTTTGGCCCTAGAACCCTGGCCGGGAGCGTCTCGTTCATTAGGATGCCCCTCAGCGGCTCGCACGCGAGTATACGGTTGAGCTCCTCTAGGTCGCCTCGCTCCAGCGCTACTAGGAGGTAGTATCCCGGTCCTGTGGGGATTGGTATGCGTATCCTCCCCTCGCCTATGTGTAGGGTCGCGTTTGCTATCTCGACGAACACCCCTCCCCGGATACTCGTGTTGTCTCCCTCCACCACAAACACGGTGTTATTGCTCGCCGGGTAGAGTCTCAGGCTAGCTATCTCTAGGCTCGTATTATTCCCTAGAGTGACCGTAACGGGCGTGCTCATGTTTATCTGCAGCGGGCTGTGGAAGCTTATTCTCCCGGGCAACGCCGCGCCCCGAATAACTGCTTCGCCGGCCTGCATGCCCGAAACTACCCATGCGCCGAGGAGGCCGCCGTCTTGCCCTGTTACAGGTGTGAGAGTGATTATGAGAGTGGTGTTCTTGAGGGTCAGGGTGAGGTTTTTGTTGGTCGCTATGATTGTTATGGTGCTGGACGTTAGGTTTTGTATACTCGCGTTCGCTGTTGACTGGAGGGTCACATTGCCCAGCCTGTAGAACCCGTCTGAGACTAGCAGGTCTGTGAGCGCTCTTAGGGTAGTGTTGGCCTCGACCTGGCTCTTAGCGAACTCGACCTCCCTCACCGCTGTTCCCAGATCGTTCGCGAGCATCTGGATACCTAGCCAGGCCGAGGCGGCTGTAAGCGTGTTCGGGCTGAGATGATGTTTCAGGTCGATTGTGCCCTTGTAAGTGGTGTACTTGTAGCTCTCGAGCCCCAGCGAGACTATGCCTGTGTCTATTCGAGAGTCAGGGGTCAGAGTGTAGGTGTGGAAGAACCTGTCGTTGAACGCGTAGGTTCCGCTGAATAATACGCCGACGAAGGCTAGAAGCATGCCCGTGTGGAGGAGTATGAGCCCGACATCCCTGGCCCTCGACCTAGCTTTCCTGTATAGAGCGTCTGCGAGCGCGGTGAGTATTGCGCCGAGCGTCGTGCTTGCGAGGGGTAGCGCAACGGCTACCTGGAGCTTCGTGGCTTCGGGCGCTCCGGGGAGCAGGTTTACGGTGCCCTTCTTGACGGCTAGGAATAGTATTACTGCGATTGCTAGCTCTGTGAGGAGGAGCCCTGTGAAGCCCCGGACTCCTAGCCTCCTGGCGAGGAAGAAGCCTGGTAGCCAGAGGATGCTGAATAGGAACAGGGGGAGGAGCACTGGGTGGTAGAACTCTACTCCCTGCCTCATCGTGGGGACCGTTGCCTGCTTCCCGAGGAGGTTGAGGATCCCTGGTACTAGGAGGCTCGCGTAGACGAATACCGCCATAACCGCTATGGCTGCTCCCGCCATCGTTATGCTGGTATCAGCTAGCTCGGCGGGCGTCCTCGGCTTCAGGGTTGGGCGTATCTTGGTGGCTTCCCCGGAGATCTCGTAGATCGCTATTGCTAGGAGTGCTATACTGCCTATGAGGAGTATCGCGCTGCCGATGTCTGCGGCCGCGAAGCTGTGGAGCGGGCTGAGCCCGCTCCTAGTCACGAATGGGGCGAAGAGGGCGGTGCTAGCTGTCGCCACTAGGAAGCCCCTCCTGAGGGGGGCGAGGGGGCCTAGCATGTGGAGCGTGGCGGTCGCCATTAGCCAGACGCTGAGCTCGCTGATCTCTACAGGGTCCCACGCCCAGTAGCCGCCCCACCCGAAGGTCTCGTAGCTCCATATCGCCCCGAACATTATGCCGAGCGTTAGCAGGCTCCATCCCAGCACGAAGACGCCCATTCCTAGGAGGCGCCTTCCAGTGTAGACAGCTACTAGCGCGCCTGCGATTAGCAGGGCGTAGCCCCCGAAGGTTGTTAGTGGGTGGGGTATTATCCAGTAGTTCTTGAGCAGCGGGTTAAGGCCTAGGCCTCCCACGCCTCTTGGGTTTACGTCGAAGGCGCCGTTTAGGAGGGCGCTGGCGAACGCTGTGAGCACGACTAGGCCTGCTATGATTAGGAAGCTGCGGGGCGGCTCCTCTCCTCTCCTCCAGGCCGAGGCGAGCAGGGGTAGGATGCCTATCGATATCATTGTCGTGTAGAGGTATAGGCTGCCCCCTCCTCCGCTCCACGCTGTGGCAGCCCTTATGCTCAGTGGGAGGTCGTTGTTGGCGTTCCTAGCGACCTCTGCGAGGGTATAGTCGAGGCGGATGAACGGTATCATGTAGACGAACCAGCCCGCCACGAGCACTGCTAGGCCAGCTGTGAGGAGCTTCGCCGAGTCTCTCCTGCCAGAGGCAGCTGCGAGCGTGCCGGCTAGGGTCAGAATCATGCCTATGTATGGGAGAATAACCGCGTAGTGCAGCCCTAGCTCCATCGTTATCACCTCATATGAGTCCGAGACTGTACGCGAGCATTACGAGGCCCATCACGGCCAGGACAGCGTTTGCGTATCTCAGGGCCTTCTTGGTGGAGGCCTTCGCGAGGAGCCTGCGGAGGCTGGCCCGCCCGCTCGCGGCGACTGCGAGGGAGACGGGGGCGGAGACTCCTAGGATGAAGGCTAGGAGCACTATGAGTCCCACGCCCTTCAGGGAGCCGCCCGCGGTTAGGAGCATGAGCGTGCCGGCGACGAGGGGGAAACTGCACTGGACGGCTAGGATCCCGTAGAGGAAGCTGAAGCTTGTAAGGCCCCTCCTCGTGCGGACTCCTATGTTGACGAACGTTGGTATGTCGAGGGCTCCCAGGACTCCGGCGCCTAGCAGGACTGAGGCGGCTGCGGGGACTAGGACAGAGTTGATCTTCTGGGCGGTGCTCCCTAGGAGGACGAATAGCACGCCGATGAGCCCCACACCGGCGGCAGCGGCCAGGCCGCTCCGGACCGCCGCTCCTAGCCCGTGCTCCTTCCCAGAGGCTTGGAGCATTGCTGTGTAGGATAGTAGGAGTGGGAAGACGCATGGGGAGAACGCAGCTATTAGGCCTGCTGTGAGAGCAGCTGCGGCGCTCATCGCGGCTAGCCCTGTCTCCCCGGTCTGGCCCTCCTTGTTCTCTTCCTGAGTCTTGGGAGCCGTTAGACGTGTTCCCTCGCCGCTCCTGTTGGTCGCGAGGTTGTCGAGGAAGAGAGCTATTTTCTCGGCGTCTTCGAGGGGTATAGTGTTGTTCATCGAGAGTATCATCCCGACGAGACCGCTGGTCCCGTTGTAGAGCTGAGAAAGTGTGATGCCCTGGCTGTATGCCTGTGCGAACCTCTTCGCGAATGGGTCTGACGGGTTGGCGCTGATCCAGCTCTCAATGTCCTCTCGGCTGGTCCCTTTGGGCACTGTGTGGCAGCTGGAGCAGTACTTGTTTAGGAGGGCCAGCGCTTCCTGGGGGCTCGAGCCTTTTATGTTAGCGTTAACCCATGCCTCCATGGCGCTTGCTACACTCTGGCCGTGGGGCACCTCGAAGGCTCCCACGTGCCTCGCGACTGGGGTCCCATTCCGGAAGATTATGAAGGTGGGCGTCTCCAGGACGCCGTAGCTTATGAAGAGGTCGTAGGTCTCCTCGTTTAGCTTCAAAATATAGTATCTTCCGGGCTCCCTCTCGCAGAGCTGCTTCCAGTATGGCTCCATTCTTCTACACACAGGGCAGTTGTCGCTGCTGAACATTACAGCTTTGCTCCCGTTAGAGATGACTCGCTCGAACACGCTCTTGCTCGTGATAGTGCATGCCAGCCCTCCAGGTTGCTGGATTCTCTCGGCGAAATAGACCGAGGAGAACAGTATGAGTGAGCCCACTATGATGCTGAGCAGCGCGTATACGCCAGCGCTAGAAGCTACATCCTTCCAATCGCGGAGTCTAAGTTTTCCCATGATCAGCACCTTGCTCCGCGAGGCCCGGAAAAGGCCGGGTATCTTAGGACTTATTTGCGTAGGCCCGAAAAGAAATGGGTTACCGGGCCTGCAGGAGGACGTAGACGAGCGCTGCTAGGACTAGTATCGCCGCTACTATCGGGGCGTACGCGGCGGTCGGGGGCTTCTCCGACTCGTAGGGGTTGGGCCTGCAGATGTCTTGGAGCTTCGTGACCGTGTTCTCCTCGTACTTTGTGAGCGTCTCGGTCACAGTCTTGGTCTTAGTCTTCGTGACAGTCTCAGTTACCGTCACTGTTGCCGTGGCGTTACACGTGGGAGTGCTCGTCGTCTCGGCCGGGGTCCCCGTGGTGGTCTCGGTCTGGGTTGTAGTCGTCGTGGTCTGGGTTGTCGTGGTTGTTGTCTGCTGGCTGTGATAGTAGTTGAACAGGTCCAGGAAGAAGTTGTATAAGGTCTGGAACTGCTCGTCGGTGATTCCCGGGGTGTAAGATCTCATCTGTTGCATGAGCTCGTCGTAGCTGTTTGCGGAGCCGTACTCTGCTGCTACTGCCTCGTCAATATTGTCGTAGTTCATCGCCCACTCTATTATTGTCTGGACAGTGCCGTTCCAGTCCGGTGCGTAGTCGCCGTTGTGGCAGGCGGTGCATCCCGCCTCGACGAAGGCCTGGTAGGCCTCCTGCTCGGAGGGCTGGCCAAGGCTTGTGAAGGGTATCACGGCCAGCCCCAGCAGGACCGCTGCCACGATTACAATACTATACCCCCGCATGCTCGTCACCCCTTATACCCGTACTTGAGTAGGGTTGAAAGGTACGAGCGGGCAAGGATCGCGTACAGGATAAAGACTGTCGAGTGTATTCCAATTGATACGAAGTACTCTATAGGCGCTATCTTGTAGTGGGAGGGCAGGCCTACGGGGTTAATCACGAAGCCCGGCAGTATTGTCGCTAGAGTCTTCTCGGCGAACACGCCGATGAACGTTATGAGTGCTATGACAACTATGGACTCCCTCGCCCTCCTCATGGGGGGCAGTATGCCTAGTAGGACCGCGGCGACGCCGAACGCTATCCAGGTCCAGGTAAGCGCTGTAAGCATCGGAATCGGGCCGCCGTAGAAGGTTGCGATGAGCTGAGCCTTCTTCAGAGGCTCAGTAGTGTACCAGAAGACCTCGTGTACCTCTGCAAGCGTGAAGAACAGGCCAGTGGTGAGGCTTACCAGTATGACGTTCAGCGTCTTCTTGTAGACGCTGAAATCGACCTTGAACTCCGGAATAGTCTTCTCAGCTATGTAGATGAGCACTAGTAGCAGTGCGGGCCCGCTCGCGAAGGCTGTAGCGATGAACCTCGGAGCGAGGAGCGCCGTGTTGAGCGCGGGCCTCGCTGTTAGCGCGTGGAATATGAATGCTGTGACAGTGTGTATGCCTATAGCGAACGGCGAGCTAATTATCATGTATGGTATGATGAATTTCCTGCTAACGGGCCTGCCGAGCCTCATCTGGTTAACGGTATATATGAATGCTATGGCGTTGAGTATCATGTACGTGAATATTACTGTGAAGTCCCAGTCTAGCATGCTCCTCAAGTTTTCGAACTTAGGCATCTCGAACGTTGCCCTAATGGGCCTGCCAAGGTTGGCGACGATTCCCCACACCGTTATTATGAGGGCTATGACAGCCTGGGCCTCCGCCAGGGGGACTACCTTCTTGAACTCCTTATCGTTGAACACGTAGGCCGCGAAGCTGAATATTATGCCGCTCGCCGCGACCCCGACCCAGAAGGTGAAGAACGAGATGTAGAGGCCCCAGGGGACGTTCTCGTTGACCCCAGTCATTATGAGGCCTCCCTTATCTAGGCCTAGGAATATTGGGGCGTGCTGCACGAATAGCCATAGGTAGACGCCGTATACAGCCATTATGGTTAGCCCTGCCAGGAGTAGTCTGTACGCTCTCCCGCCTCTTACACCCTCGGCGAAGATGTAGATTATAGTGTCAACGTATTCTTTCAGCGCGCCCACGCCTACTCACCTCCCTCGGCCCTCTCGGGCTTGGCTCCTCCGAAGTAGTAGAAGAACTTGGGCTTGGTTCCTGCCTCGGGCTTGAGGACGAAGAAGTCGTACCTCTCTAAGAGCTTCCTTATTGGGCTGTCGGGCTCGTTCAGGTCTCCAAAGGTCCTAGCGCCGACCGGGCAGGCCTCGACACAGGCGGGGACGCCCCCGTCCCTAGTCCTCTGGATACACCAGGTACACTTCTCGGTCACGTGCACGGGGCGTATGAGGTTTCCTAGTATGTGCATGTTGGGGTTCAGCTCTAACGGGTTTATGCTGGGCTTCATGAGGTTGAAGCGCCTAGCACCATATGGGCACGCTACGACGCAGTACTTGCACCCGATGCACTTGTCGTAGTCTATAACTACTATGCCATCGGGCTCCTTCCAGGTGGCTCTAACAGGGCATACGTAGACGCAGGGAGGATTCTCGCAGTGCATGCAGGCTATCGGAACGTAGACCTTGCCCTTCTTCGGCGCGACCCTGTAGTCCGCGGTGCCGCCCTCGAGGTCCTGGAGCCCTTCCCGATCGTACTCTATGACGTGGATCCACTCCATTCCCGCGTTCCTCATAGTATTGTTCTCCATAACACAAGCGTACTCGCACCGCCTACACCCGATGCACTTATCGAGGTCGAGGGCCATGGCGTACTTGGCCCCCTTCTTCGGGGGCGTGGCCTTCACATGGATCTTCCTGCACTTGTGTATAGCTGCCAGGCAGTCGGCATGGTTCAGCCCCTTCTCGTCGCATATCTTCTGTGCAGCCTCAAAGCATATCTTCTTCATCTCCTCAGTCTTCTTCTTAGCCCTCTTCTCCATGTCACTCTCGCCGGCCCCGGCAAGCTCCACGTCGTCGCCGCCGAGTATCTCGTCCAGCCCGACCTTCCTCAGCATCTTCTTGAACTCTTCCTTGTCGAAGACGGCAAGGTCGACGCTAGCCAGCATGCCCGCTAGAGCCATTATCTTTAGAGCCCTCCTCCTCCCCTCATCCACAACACCACTACCGTTCCCGCCAGCCATACCCTAACACCCCAGCCTAAGCACCTCCCCTCTTCTGAACGAATACCGCGAGCGCGATCAGAGCGATCCCAGCGACTAGCGTGGAGACCCCTCCAGCAACAATCTCGCCCTCGGGCGGGGGCTCGGGCCTATCGGACGGCGGCGGCAGGATGCTGAGAGTCTTGAACTTGGGGTTGTGGGGGTCGTGGCATACAATGCAGGGCTCGTGAGGCTTCATCTGGTACTTAGTGCCCGGCGGGCAGTCGTGCTCTACGTACTTCACCCCCTTGTACCCTATGATGATGTGGGTCTCCCCTCCGGGACACGTGAAGGTGGTGTTCCCGTGGGCCCCGTACTGGTACAGCTCGTATATGTCGCTGTGGCACTGGGCGCATAGCTTGTTCGTGTCGTACAGCTGCGTGTGGTTGTGGAAGCCTGGCACGCGTAGTGGGACTCCGCCGCGTAGCTCCATCATAGCGGTATCAGGGTTATGACAGTTGACGCAGTAGAGACCGCTGTGCCCGTCCTTCAGGGTTATATTGTGGAACGTGCTAGTGTTCGTCGTCGCAGGCGGCTTAATAGCTGCGTGACACTGTATACAGGGGTAGAGCTCCTTCTGATCAGCCGTACCGGCTCGGGCCGTGGGGGATACTGCAAGGATTATGATCAGCATTGCTAGGCCCACAATTGCTAGAGGCTTGGATAGCATGCCCGCTACCCGTTCCCACATAAATCCGTCATGGTTATTTGTTAGTACACCCGGAATATTCTGGTGATTCATATTATCCGGCTCCCGCCCACTCCGCGAGCGGTGCCGGCTTGGATGCCTCCCGTAGTCTTGCTCGCGTCCGAAAGCGCCTACAGCGGGCTCGAGGGCAGGGTAGGCGTATATCGTGTGAGGCGGATCACTGGAGAACCCGCTAAGGCCATCCTAGAGAATCTCTTTAGAGGCTCGGCCGTTGTCGCCGCTTATGATGGGGCGGCTGAGGAGGCTCTGCGGGTCTGGACGGAGATAGCTAGACGCGGAGTGAACCCCTTCTATTACATGCCTGTGGACCCGGCGGAGGAGGGATTCTCCGGGGGCCTCAGCCTTAGCGTCCTAGCTAGGGCTAGGGCGAGCCTGCTAGCTGCGGCGCCTTCTCCTAGAGTCGGTGCTGTCACGAGTAACGTGTTCGGGAGAGTAGTCCTCCCAGTTCTTACCAGCGAGGCCTCATGCCTAATGCTGAGGGGGTGCACGGCTTGCGTGGAGTCCTGCCCCCGCGACGCTCTACAGGGAAAACCGCCGAGGGTCGACGCGGGCTCCTGCTCGGGGTGCGGGGTGTGCACGGCGGCTTGCCCGGTTAGCGTGCTCGAGATGCCCGGATTTTCCTTCCGCCCCCTAGAGTACTTCCTAGACCAGCTCCCCCCTAACGGCGTGCTCGTGCCCGTATGCCACTCCTCCTATGCCAGGCTCGTGAAGCGCCTCTCCGCAGAGAGCCCAGGGAGGAGGACGGTTCTCCTCCCGCTCCCCTGCAGCTCCTGGCTCACTCCTCTCCACGCCCTCCAGTCCCTGTACAGGGGCTTCTCAGTGGTATCTGTCTGCGACCCGGGCGATGAGGCGTGCTCTTCAGGCTACGACGGCGCGCTCCGAGGCCTCCCCGCTGTCCTGGAGTCTGTTAGCGTGGAGAGGGCGGCCACCGTAATACGCGGGATCCCAGAGGCTACCCAGCTCGGAGACTCCGCCCTGTCCATCAGCAGGCCCGAGCTTGTCCACAGGGTTGCTAGGGCTTACAGTGTGGACGCCCTGAACGTGGGCTCGCCCGCTATAGGAGATGTAGAGGTAGACACTGTCAAGTGCATGGTCTGTGACGCGTGCAGCGCGACCTGCCCGTATGGGGCGCTGAGCCTCGTGGTGGAGGGCGACAGGATCAAGCTAGTGTTTGACCACGCGAGGTGCACCGCGTGCCATATGTGCGAGTACGCCTGTCCTTACGGCGCGATTAGAGTCAGCTACACGTATAGGGCGGACCGGTACGGGAGGCGGGTTGCGCTGGCGGATGACGAGGTTGCTAGGTGCAGGATGTGTGGGGCGCCTCTGGGGAGCATGAAGATGATGAGGCATGTCGAGGAGCAGATGAGGAGGATGGGGGCGAGCGAGCTAGCCCTACGACAGCTCTGGCTCTGCCCCAAGTGCAAGCTCCGGGGCCTCAGCGAGTCTTCCCCGGGAGACTGACGTTTCAATCGCGGCCCCTATCCCGGCTAGGAAGGGTGCTATCAGCGCTAGTGCTCCGAAGGGCCTCGTGTATGCCTCGAGCGTTGGCGGCGGGGGACTGGCCAGCCGGGGGCTGACGGCGTGCGCGCCGAGCCATGCCGCGCTAGCGGGGTCCTCGCACCCCACTGCCCGGGAGCTGGCGAGCACGCTCCCTATCCCGCCTCCCCTGTCGTACGTGTAAGCTGCTGCTAGTGCGCACGCATAGCTAGAGTTATAGCCTGCGACGCCTAGGGTGCCGGGCCTCGGGATTATCGCTACTGTGTCTGTGCCGTTGAGAGTTGTGAGGGGCTCGTAGACTAGCGTGTACCCGTCTCCGGCATGTAGGAGTGTGAGGCTCGCTGTTCCCTGGCTCGTGCCTGCCTTGATCTTGATTTCTACCGGTGCGGGGGCTGGGGAGGACTTGTCTCGGAGCGCGAGCTCGTAGAGGGCCTCTAGGCCTTTTAGAGCCGCGCCTTGCTTGTCGGTCTTCCTCTCGGCGAGTATGGAGTCGAAGATCTCGAGATGCTTACTGGTTATATTGTAGGGTATTGTGATCCCTCCGAGCCTGTACTCAACGCTCCCCCTAGCTACTCCTACCGCTACGTTGGTCCATCTCGCTCCTATTGGGAGCTCCTCCGCCTCGCTCCTAGGGCCTCCAGCGACGAAGCTGCTCGCAATAACAGCGGTCCGCACCTCCAGCCTTCCACCTCCCGGCAGCCTCACAATCATAGGGTCGCTATAGTTCACGGTGATGATCGTGTGCACCGGGCTGGGGAGGGTGCCACCTGTGAGCTGTAGGGGGATCACGATCCAGGGGACTCGTAGCGCCGCTCTTAGGAGGGGCCCCTCTGGGTCGGCTGCGTAGAGGGCTGTGAGGCTGCTGTTGAGAGGCATGAGTATGAAGCTGGGCCCCTCCGGATCAATTCTAACAGTTGTATTTGCGGATAGGTCTCTGATAGTGACGTTATCTACTATTCCGGGAGCCACGACCTGGGCGGGCATCGCGGGGTCTAAGAGGAGTAGTGCGGCGATCCTGCTCGCCCCCTCGAGGCCCCCGATCTCTCCGGGCCAGCTCTGCCCGGTGGACGCGTTGTAGGGCGGGGGGTTGAAGCCATCTTCAGACACGTCGTAGGCGTAGCTCGCGACCTCCACGCTAGCGCCGCCGCTCGTAGCGGGCACGAAGAGCGATGCCGAGAGCGCCAGTATTAGGAGGCCCGAAGCGATTACTGCCTGCAGCGTGCGGCGGCCTTTAGAGACGAGTAGGAGCGAGAGGCCTACGAGGGCGCCAGCCATGAATAGGCCCGACGCGGCCCCCCGGGATAAGCCTCCGTAGAGGCCTCCGAAGTATAGCACTACTCCTGGAGAGACTGCAGCCGCGAGGATCTCGGGCCTCCTCTCGCCGAGTAGCCATACAGCCGCGAGGCCTCCAGTAGCTACTAGTACTGGCCCCGCCGGCTGGTAGTAGTGGAGGACGGGTGCGGAAACGGCCAGCAGTAGGGCTGGGACGCCCCCTAGAAGCTCCTGCTTGCCCCGGGCTAGTAGCGCTACGGCCCCGCCAGTGACGGCTGCTAGAGCCGGTACTGGATCGTAGACCCCCGAGTACGCAGCGATAACTAGGCCGGCGGTTGCGGAGTCCCAAGCGGCGAGCAACGGCCCGGCCACGGCTAGGAGGATCATCGAGGCCCCGGACCACTCCGGGTACATGGGCAGGCCGAGGAAGACTAGGAGGGGGACCAAGACCCCTACCGTTACTGCCCTAAGGCGGCGCCCTAGTAGTCGGGAGAGCATTACCAGCGCAGCGGCCGAGGCGCCTAGCACGGCAGGCACTACTCCCGGGCCCTGAGAGGGCGGCGCTAGTAGCGCTGCTATTCCTGCGAGCGACCCGGCAACAGCCTCGACCAGGGGCTCGTACCTGCTCGTGGCAAGCCCTAGGAGGCCGGCGAGCACTAGGAGGCCTCCCAGGCCGGGCGCGGGCGAGAAGCTGGGGTTGGCGCCGAGGGCTAGGGACGCTAGTAGGAGGGCTATTCCGAGTGTTAGCGAGGAGTAAGAGGACCATGTTCTTAGTCTCATTTCTCCTGCCCGGGAATGGGGGGCTGGGGAAAAAGACGTAGAATTAAATGTTGGCCCGATCCATTACTGGCCTTTTCTCGCGAAGACTAGGCCTAGGCTGATCAGCGCTATGATCAGGCCTAGCGTG
>WAOS01000091.1 GCA_015521185.1 Desulfurococcales archaeon
CACGACTACCAGCTCCCCCTCCGGGGTCTCCGCGAGGTATATCGCTCCCTCCTTCCCGACACCTATCCTCTCGCCGAGAACGCCTATGACGCCCCTGCTGACGAGGCTGTTGAGCGCGAGCACGTCTAGGCCCATGTATGTCAGCGTGTACATGACTGTGTGGCCTATGCTCCTCCTTATGAGCTTGAGCTCGTTCAGCTTGTCGAGGCTCCTGTTCACGCGGCTCGGAGCGACACCCCTGAGCCTCCTCTCTAGGTACTCGACTGGCACGTACTCGTACCTCGATAATCCGCTCTCGACCGCGGAGAGGACCCGCATATCCAGCCTATCCAGCGCCTGGTAGACGCTCCACAGCCTCCTAGGCAATGCAACCCTCCCTTTTCTACGGGGCCCGTACTACCACGCCGGGTAGAGTGGGCCGAGCCCTATTATCGTGGTGCTCCCAGCCGAAACGTTTAGCCTAGGCAATACGAGTAATGCTTAAACGGTAAAGATAAGCCACTGGGACACGCGTGGTGTCGCAAGCATGGAAATAAGGCCGCCGTTCGAGAAGGAAGGGATATATGTTGATGACAGGACCCTCCACGTAATCGGGCCCCGCTACATTGCGATGGTCGCCAACGCTCTCAGCAGCGAGACTAGGGCTAAGATACTCGCCTATATAAGCCAGAGGCCCGCTGATCTCGAGGAGATCGCAAGGGCCGTGGGCCAGTCTAAGGCTAATATTAGCAGCCAGATAAGGAAGCTCGAGAACGTCTCGATAGTGCGCTCCCGATACGCTCCCGGGGGCAGGGGGATCAAGAAGATTGTTGAGCTGAACGTTGACAGGATAGTGTTCCACCTCAGAATACCTAGGAGGGGAGAACAATAAGGCCGACCGGACCGGCTTTGCGCTGGGGGATGAAGACCGGCTGCAGCCCCCGAGCCCCGCGCGGGCGGTGAAGAGGTTTTCGCGCCACGACCCCGCCTAGGGTGTCTCGCCCGCCGAGGCCCTTAGGAAGGCTGTGAAGAGTGGGTTAGGAGCTAGGGGCCTGCTCTTGTATTCGATGTGGGGCTGCGTGGCCAGGTAGAACCTGTTCTCGCTCTGCGGTAGCTCCACGATCTCCACTAGACCCTCGGGGCTGACACCGCTTATCCTGAGGCCGGCCGCCTCTAGCTTGTCAACGTACTTCGGGTTAACCTCGTACCTGTGCCTATGCCTCTCATAGACCGTGTCCCTCCCGTACAGGCGGCGCGCTATTGTGCCTGGTAGGAGCTTTATCGGGCTGGCCCCTAGCCTCATGGTCCCGCCGAGCCTGTCGATGCTCTTCTGCCAGGGGAGCAGGTCTATCACGGGGTGGGGGGTGTTCGGGTCTGCCTCTGTGGTGTTGGCGCCCTCGAGGCCTAGGACGTTCCTCGAGTACTCGACCACTACTAGCTGCATGCCGAGGCATATGCCTAGGAGCGGTTTCCTCTCCTCCCTAGCCCTCTGTATGGCCATTATCTTCCCTTCGAACCCTCTCTTGCCGAAGCCGGGTAGGATCATGACGCCGTCGACATCGTCTATGAAGCTGAGGTCTCGGCGGCCCCTCTCAATATCTGTGGCCTCTACCCAGACCAGCTCGGGCCTCAGCCCGGTCCAGGCGCTCGCGTGTCTTAGCGCTTCGACGATGCTCAGATAGCTGTCCCTCAGCTTCACGTACTTGCCAACCATCGCTATCCGGACCGGCCTGGGCGCGCTTACCAGCCTATTGACGAAGTCCTCCCAGTCCCCTAGCTCGGGCCTCCTAGCCTGGAGCCCCATGTGCTCCTCTATAGCTCTCACCAGGCCCTGCTCCTCGAGGAGTATGGGGACCCTGTATATCGTGTCGACGTCCGGGCTACTGATTATCCTCGACTCTGGCAGGTTAGAGTATAGAGCTATCTTCCTCCTAGGCTCGTCCTCTAGCGGCCTCCTGCTTCTCACGACTATGGCGTTTGGCTGTATCCCTATCCTGCGAAGCTCCTGCACGCTGTGCTGGACCGGCTTGGTCTTCTGCTCGCCAGTGGTGCTCAGCTCGGGGGCTAGAGCGACGTGCACGTAGAAGCTCCTCCGGGGGCCTAGCTCGAGGCCGAGCTGTCGGACCGCCTCTAGGAAGGGGAGCCCCTCTATGTCGCCGACGGTCCCGCCTATCTCGACTATTAAGAAGTCCGTCCCCGTCTCCTCCGCCAGCCCAGTTATCCTCTGCTTTATCTCGTTTGTTATGTGGGGTATGACCTGCACTGTCTGGCCGAGGTAGTCGCCCCTCCTCTCCTTCTCTATGACGCTCAGGTATATCTGGCCCGTCGTTATGTTGTGCTTCTTGCTTAGGTTCTCGTGGAGGAACCTCTCGTAGTGGCCGATGTCGAGATCTGTCTCTCCCCCGTCCTCAGTAACAAAGACTTCGCCGTGAGCGAAGGGGCTCATAGTTCCGGCGTCGACGTTTATGTACGGGTCTATCTTGACGGCTCCGACCCGGTAGCCCCTACGCTTGAGCAGGAGGCCTATGCTAGCCGTGGTTATTCCCTTTCCTACGCTCGATAGTACTCCTCCGGTAACGAATACGAACTTGGGCCACTCGCCAGCCAACGCTCACCAACCGGGCATGGTAATCTTCTGGGTGTGAGAGGTAAAATGTGGGGCCTCGGACAAATGCCTTCCAGTCACTCCTGGCCGGCGCGCCGGTCCGCGTCGGGAGTACTCCTCACAGGCCCCATAATCTATTGTTGCTCCTGTCGTGATAAGGCCTCCTGGAGCTTCCTCCTCACTATTTCGGCGACTATCTTACCGTCTATTCTCCCCCTGAGCACGGCCATTGCTCTACCCATTATGAGGCCCATCGCCTTCATCCCGCGCTCCCTCACTTTATCGATGTTCTCGGCTATGATGCCCTCTATGATACGCTCCGCCTCCTCTCTCGTGAGGCTCGTGAGCCCGAGCTTCTCGGCGGCCTTCTCCGGCGGCTCGCCGGGGTGCTCCGCCACGTACTTCAGTATCTCCTCTACTGCCTCCTTAGCTATCCTGCCCTCCGCGAGTAGCCTCACAACCTCCTCGAGGTGCCAGTCAGTTATTCTCTCCGTGTCTACCTCGCCGCGGAGGCCGCGGAGGGTGACCACGAATATGCTAGCTATCGTCTTCGGCGGGACCCTGTCACTGTAGGTCTTGATTAGCCTCTCGATGAGGTCAAGCCTTATGTCGCGGAGGACTTCCTTGGCGAGCTCCTTCGGGAGCCCGTACTCCTCGGTGAGCCTCCTCATCTTCACCTCCGGCGGCTCCGGCTTGATCCTCCTAGCCATCTCCAGTATTTCATCGTCTACGAGTATCGGTGGCGTGTCGGTCTCCGGATACATCCTAGCGCTCCCCGGCCTCGGCCTGAGGAACCTGGTGGTCCCGTCCTCTAGGGCGCCGCGGGTCTCCGCCGGGACCCCCTCGAGGGCCTTAGCCGCCCTCTCCAGGACTGCGCGGACCGCCTTCTCCGCCTTGCCCCTCTCCTCCGCCACTATAACCACGGCATCCCTGCCCTTGACCGCGCCGACCGCCTCGTAGACCTTGTCTAGTTCCTCCTGTGTTATGCCGTACTTTGGTAGCTCGTCGCTGTGGAAGATCCCTCCTACACCGCTCCAGAACCTTACATAGTCGGCGATCTCCGTGCCAAGCCTCCTACCGGGCATTAGTTCTCTCCCTAGGAGGCCGTGGAAGCCTGGTAGGCGGACCGCTAATACTACCCCGCCCCTCCCAATCACTCTCTTGAGGATCTTGCTCTTCGTGTTCCCGAATGTTTCCGTCACGTCGACGGCTTCCACCTGCAGGTCCTCGGGCTTCACGCCCCTCCTGGATAGCTCGTCCCTTATCTCTAGGAGGCGGAGCTGCCTCAGCGCTTCATACTCTATTACTTTGGGTATGAGGTCTAGCCTCTGGACGCCCTTGATCTCGGTTATGGCGCCGCCTCTTATGCTAACGTTGAGGTCCTGCCTTATTGTGCCGAGCCCCCTGCGCACCTTCCCGGTTAGGCGTAGCATCTGGCCTATGGCGAGGGCGACCCTCATAGCCTCCTCGGGGCTCTCGATAGCTGGGCCCGTGCTTATCTCGATTAGGGGTATGCCCAGCCTGTCAAGCCTGTACCGGATGCGGAGGCCCTCCTCCCTTATCTTGCGGGCCGCGTCCTCCTCGACCGCAATCGTCTCTATGGGGATCTCCTTGTCGCCCACCCTTATACTACCGCCCAGAGCGACTATAGCGGTCCGCTGGAAACCTGTCGTGTTGCTACCGTCAATCACTATCTTCCTCATAACGTGTATCTCATCCACTATGTGGCTCCCGAGCGCCATCGCCATAGCGGCGCCTATCACTATCGCCTCCCTGTTCATCTCGTGCGGCGGCTCCTCGTCCGCCTCCACGAGGCAGCTGTGCCTCACCGGCGCCTCGTATAGGTAGCTCCTCCCCTTCCTCCACTCGAAGAGTGCTGCCACGTCTATCTCGCCGGTCTCGCTCCTCGTGGGGCGGAGCCTCCTCTCGAACTCGTCATGCTCCTCCTCCCCTAGCTCGCTCGGGCACGGGCAGAAGAGCTTTGAGCGCGTCGCGAGCTGCTGATGTATCTCGAGGCCTACCCTGAGACCTATCTCCTTGTAGTCCACGCCCGCCACCCCCTAGAGCCTGTCATGGTACCACTGCGGATAGTATCGGAGGGGCTGCCTCTCTCCTATCTCGCCTGCTATGTTCGAGAGCATGAGCCTCCTGACCTCCTCCATGCTTCTCGCCCGAGCGAGCACCCAGCTAAGCTTCACGTAGGCCGTCTCGGCGAGCATATCGTCGGCCGGTATGACTCCTGCGGCGAGCATTTTCCTCCCAGTCGCGTACACGTTTAGGTTCACCCTACCGAAGACAGTCTGTGTCGCCACCACGACTGCGACCCCGCTGTCGACAGCCCTCTTAATGTGGGGGATGAGCCTCTCCGCCACGTGGCCGAACCCCGTCCCCTTAATGACGATGCCCCTATAGCCGGAGTCCACTAGCCAGTCTATCATGTCGCCCTTCATGCCGGGGTAGTAGTGGAGTAGGGCGACCCTATCGTCGAAGCCGTTCTCGACCTCTAGGCTCCCCCTCGTTCTCGGCCTGTAATCGTCTCTGAGCATCTCGATCCTCCCCTCCCAGGGCCATACCTTGGCTAGGGGGAGGCTGTTGATGCTCTGGAACGCGTCCCTCCTGCTAGAGTGCATCTTCCTAACCCTCGTGCCCCTGTGGGCTAGCGCGTAGGTATCGCTTATCGTGCCGTGCATCACCACTGCGACCTCTCCGAAGGGGGCTTCGACGGCTGTGAGGACTGCCGCGGTGAAGTTGAAAGCCGCGTCACTGCTAGGCCTGTCACTGCTCCTCTGAGCCCCGACCAGGACTATCGGGGCGGGGAGGCCCTTGTGGAAGGCGAAGCTGAGGGCTGCCGCGGTGTAGCCCATAGTGTCAGTTCCGTGAGCGATAACTATGCCGTCGTACCCCTCCCTGAGCCTCCTAGCCGCCTCATCTATGATGGTCTCCCAGTGCTTAGGCGTCATGTTCTCGCTTAGGACCTCCATAAGCTCGCTTGCCCTTATCTCCGCGTATCTCGCAGCCTCGGGTATTGCCTGGACGAGCTCCTCAGCCTCTATGTATGGGCGGACCGCCCCGGTCTCGTAGTCTATTCTGCTCGCGATCGTGCCCCCGGTGCCTATGACGAAGACCTTCTTGCCCGGCCTCGGGGCCTCGCCCTCCGCTAGGGGGGCCGGGGCTCCGGCGCCTCCCCTCCTCGGGGCTTCCCCGAGACGCTCCACACGGGCTATGCGGTCGCATCTGATGCCGATGTTGTAGCCGTTCCTCAGCTTGAGGACGAGCACGTCCCTCTCGACCAGGGAGTAACGCGGCATGACGACGCCTTCAACGGTTAGGCCATCGTCCCTCGTTATCCTAACAAGCTCTCCAGGCCTCAGATCGCACGACACCTGGCCCGGCACCCCTTTGCTGGGGTCCGGGCCCTCTCCGGTATAAGGCTGTGAGTGTCCTCCGGGGAAATAGGATGACGGGGGCTACCGCCTCCTGCGGCCGGCTACCGCCTCCTCCCTCCTCTCGATGAACCTCACGACGTACTTCATCCTGTTCCTCAGCCTGGGCGGGAGGTTCTTCCTGGGCTTTGCGGGTATCTTGGGAGTCTGCTTCCTCACCTTGCCCGCCTTGGTCATTGAGCCGTGCGTGGGCATATCCTGACCCCTCCAACGGGGCTATCGTTGCCTGCGCCCCTATAAACTGTTGCCCTCTAGGCGTTGGCTTATTTAAAGCGCGGGGCATACCATGGTGGTCTGGAGACTGGGCTAGGTAGAGGGTGTAAGTGTTGGAGAAGGTCTACATAGCTGACCTGATAATAGGGGCTTTCGCCCTGGGGGATGACGGGAAAGTAGTCGCGTACAAGCTGGCCCCCAAGGATATGGACGAGGCCGTCGACCAGGCTATGAGGATAGAGGAGGGCAAGATATACAGGGCCCTCTCGGAGCTGCTCGACGAGCTACGCGGATTGGGCGTGAAAACCGTCATTGTCGAGGACGACGAGCTAGCGCGGAACATTAGCAGGCTGGGCTTCGAGACTAAGGTCGAGCCTGCTAACCCCGCCGCGTTCAGCGCTAGGGAGAGGCTGTTCAAGCTAGCGGTTGAGACGGGCTTCGCGGGGAGCGAGGAGGAGTTTGCGGAGTGGCTCTTCGAGGCGGAGCTGGAGTATACTAGGAGGAAGCTTAAGGGTGCGGCTGAGAAGAGGGACATGCTTGCGGCCCAGGCCATAAGGGCTATCGACGATATCGACAAGACCGTGAACCTCTTCGTAGCTAGGCTGCGCGAGTGGTACAGCCTGCACTTCCCCGAGCTCAACGACTTAGTCAAGGAGCACGAGGACTATGTTAAGATAGTTGCAGAGCTAGGCCACAGGAGCAATATTACGAAGGAGAAGCTCGTCGAGCTAGGCTTCAGCGAGGCTAAGGCCGAGAAGATAGCTGAGGCCGCGAAGAACAGTATCGGCGCCGACCTCAGCGAGTTCGACATCCAAGCGGTCCAGACCCTGGCTAGGATAGCCCTCGAGATGTACAGGCTTAGGAGGAGCCTGACAGAGTATATCGAGCAGATAATGAAGGAGGTAGCCCCCAACATCACAGCGCTCGTCGGCCCGCTACTCGGCGCGAGGCTGATAAGCCTAGCCGGAGGCCTCGACAAGCTGGCGAGGATGCCCGCCAGCACCATACAGGTCCTAGGCGCGGAGAAGGCTCTCTTCCGCGCGCTGCGGACCGGTGGGAGGCCTCCGAAGCACGGCATAATATTCCAGTACCCGCACATACATAGGAGCCCCAAGTGGCAGCGCGGCAAGATAGCGAGGGCCCTAGCCGCTAAGCTAGCGATAGCCGCTAAGGTTGACGCCTTCACGGGCAGGTACATAGGTGACAAGCTGAGGGAGGAGCTGGAGAGGAGGATCGAGGAGATTAAGAGGATATATGCGAAGCCGCCGAAGAAGAAGGCCGCGCCCGAGAAGCCTAAGAGGCCCCCGAGGAGGCCGCAGGCCAGGAGGGGTGGCAGGAAGCCGCCTAGGAGGGGCCGCGGCGGTAGGAGAAGGGGTAGGAGGTGATAGGGTATGGTGAACGTCGTACAGGTTAGGGAGCACCCCAAGTGGAAGAACGTCTACATCGTCGAGCTAGAGGACGGCAGCCTCAGGCTCGCGACTAAGAACCTCGTCCCCGGCCAGAGAGTTTACGGCGAGCGCATCTTCAAGTACGGGGGAGAGGAGTATAGGGAGTGGAACGCGTACAGGAGCAAGCTTGCCGGCGCCCTCCTCAAGGGGCTGGAGGAGCTTCCCATCAAGGAGGGCGACAGGCTCCTCTACCTCGGCATAGCGAGCGGCACTACTGCGAGCCATATCAGCGACATAATAGGTCCCCGCGGCAGGATCTATGGGGTGGAGTTCGCCCCCAGAGTCATGAGGGACCTGCTCCTCGTCGTGAGGGAGAGGAAGAACATATACCCGATCCTCGGCGACGCCAGGTTCCCCGAGAAGTACAGGCACCTCGTCGAGGGCGTAGACGGGCTATACGCCGACGTCGCCCAGCCCGATCAGGCGAGCATAGTCGTTAGGAACGCGCGCATGTTCCTGAGAGACCAGGGATACCTGCTCCTAGCGATAAAGGCGAGGAGCATAGACGTTACTAGGGAGCCCAGCGACGTCTACAGGATGCAGGTGGAGACCCTGGTGCGCGGCGGGTTCCGCATACTAGACATAGTCCACCTCGACCCGTTCGACAAGGACCACGCGATGATATACGCGAGGTTCCAGAGGGAGTGAGATGAGCGAGCCGCCGAGGCAGGTCCGCGCCCTCGAGAGGAAGTACCGGGAGGATATACGGCGCCTAAGCCAGTACTGGCCGGCCGAGTCCGTGACACTCGAGGAGGCCTCCAGGGGCCGCCTAGAGGTGCGCCTGCACGGGGGCCTCCGCCACAGGTTTTCCCGCGAAGAGGTAGACAGGCTCCTAGGAGAGGTCCCCGAGTTCCTGTGGAGGAGCATAAGGATCCCCCTCCTACTCCGCTACGAGGTAGCCGGTACTGTCGCCTACTACAGGGTCCTCGGAGACAGGTGGCAGAGGAGGCTCGCAGAGATAATGCTTAGGGGAGAGTACTCCTACGAGGGCCTGGAGAGGATGAGGGTCTCAGAGTTCCAGAAGATACTGAAGAAGTACAGGAGCCTTATCTTCGTAGGCCTCTCCGTATAGCACGTATAAATCCTCCGATACCCCAGGCATACCTGATTCGGAGAGGGAATAGCACCGGTCCGCCGGGCGGCGCCAGCGCTGAGGCAGGGTGTAGCAAGTGACTGAGAGGCCGAGGTACAAGGTGCTCCAGAGCGACTATGACAGGGCCAAGCTCATCCTTGCGAGGGAGTGGGAGAGGTCTAGGAGGCTCATAGATGATAGGCTTAAGAGCGTTGTCACAACCCTGGGAGACGACGGCCTGCCCGACGTCGCCGACTTCATAGCTGAGGGGGGCAAGAGGTTCAGGGGCTTCCTAACCATAATCATCGCGAGAGCTCTCGGAGGCGACGAGGAGAGCGCTATAGACGCAGCGGTCGCAGTAGAGCTAGTACAAGCCGCAAGCCTCGCCATAGATGACATAATAGACAAGGATAAGTGGAGGAGGGGGCGGGAGGCCGCGTGGATAAGATTCGGCATAGAGAGGACGGTGCTCTCGAGCCTCCTCCTAATACCGATCGCGCAGAAAATAGTTGAGAAGCTCGGGTTCAAGGCGCTATTCCACGTGATAAGGGCCTGGGAGAGCACTGTCCGAGGCGAGATAATGGACTTCGTCATGGCCCGAAGACTCGGCCCCGAGCGCTACATCAAGCTCGTGGAGCTAAAGACCGCCGCCCTCTTCAGGCTCGCGACCCTCCTAGGAGCCCTCGCGGCCCGCGCGAGCGATGAGACCCTCAACGCCGCGAGCGAGTACGGGAGGCTCATAGGCATAATCTACCAGGTCGCCGACGACCTAGCAGACTACACGAGAGCCGTGAGAGAGGGCAGGCCACTAGGCCCCGGAGAAGAGCTCTTCATCCGCTGGGCCAGAAGCCTCGACCCGGAGAACCCGCTGGAGGCCGCGAAGAAGTTCATACGAGAAAAGCTCTCCGAAGCCGTAGAAGCGGCGAGAGCGCTCAACCCTCGAGACAAGGACCTAGCACTCCTCCTCGAGCTAATACCCGCATTCCTAATCCAGAAGCTCCTCAGCGAGGCCGGCCTGGACCACGACAACATCTTCCACATACTCTAACCCCGGAACCCTTATATCCCACGCAAAACAGGGACCACTAACAGGCAGAGAGCCGGGGTGGCCGAGCGGTCGAAGGCGGCGGGCTGCAGAGGAGCCCCGAGAACCGCCCATCGCAGAGACCCGTTTGATCCCGGGTTCGAATCCCGGCCCCGGCTCCACGCAATGCCGCGGTAGTATAGCCCGGCCCAGTATGCGGGCCTTTCGAGCCCGTGACCCGGGTTCAAATCCCGGCCGCGGCACCAACAGCATCCTCAAACCCAAACCGAACACGCTAGAACAACAAACCCGGTAATCCTCATCCCTGGTCCCACACCGTAAGGCTTATATGTTTCCTCTCCTGGGTGGGAGATTGTAGATTGTAAAAACCATGGCTCTCTCCGGGGCGGTCCGCCCCGGGCCCCGACACTTTATC
>WAOS01000092.1 GCA_015521185.1 Desulfurococcales archaeon
CTCCTGCTGCCCGGCGAAGCTCGCCTCTGGGAGGTCCTCGACGGTTGCACTGCTCCTCACGGCAACCCTCGGATTGTCTACACCTATCTTCCTCCCCAGCTCCCTGTAGGCGCTAACTATTGCGTCCCGAATCTTCTTAGGCATCGGGGTCCTCACGAACTTTGACCTGATTAGTTCAGACGCTTTCTCATACTCTTCCGGCTTCCCGCTCTTGATTATCTCCTCAAGCACGTGCTTTATGTAGCCGGCAATCCCGGTCTCTATCACGAACTGCTTGTAGGCAGCGCTCGTGACCACGAAGCCTGGGGGCACGGGTATCCCTGCTTTTATCATCTCGCCGAGGCCTGCGGCCTTCCCACCTACAAGCTCATGGACTTCCTTCCCAGCCTCTTCTAGCCAGAGAATGTAACGCTTGTCGACTTGAGCCACTAGGCTCCACCGGGTGGGTATTGTGCGCGTTTACACCAAAAAATCTACCGGATTACGCTAGGGGAGCTAGCCCTCCGCTCTACAAAATGGAGCGTGCTAATTGAAAAGGAAGGCTATTCGCCGCACTTCTCCAGTAGCGCCTTAGCTGCCTCCACGACGCTCTCCCTCTTAGCCTCGACCCGCTGCCCGCACCCAGTATGGTATATTGTGGCGGTGCCTGTGGAGGCCTCTTTCTCGCCGATAAACACGAGCAAGGGTATTCCTAGTCTCTGAGCCTTTCTCCTCTGTACCCGGTGGCCCGTCCTTCCGAGGTCTATCCTGGTCGGGATGCCGGACCGGCGGAGCGCGTTCGCTAGGTTCCAAGCGTACTGGTAGATGGTGGGGTCCCGCTTCAAGACTACTACCTGTGCTAGGGTCACTGTCTTCTTGTTCAGATTGTATATGCCGAGCTCGAGCCCAGCGTCTATTATTCTCTCTATGCCTATGCTTACCCCTGTAGCGGGTATGTCCTCGCCGAGGAACATGCCTATCAGCTTGTCATACCTGCCTCCTCCGGCTACACTACCAATTCTAGGCTTGTCGAGGACTACCTCTAGGATCGGGCCAGTGTAGTAGTCTAGGCCTCGGACTAGGCTTAGGTCTATCTTGACCTTGTCTTTCTCTCCCACTAGTGCTACAGTCTCTCTCAGATGGTTGACGGCGTCTGCAACGTTCTTGTTAGCTCCGTATTTGCGCTCTGCCTCGTCGAGGACTTCCTCGGGCGTGCCGCTCACACTGATTATTCCAATTATCTTGTCTATGGTTGGCTCTGAGAGGCTTAGCTTGGCGAGCTCGCTTCTGACGCCGTCTACCCCTATCTTGTCGAGCTTGTCTATTGCCCGGTAGACAGGTATCACGTTCTCAAGCCTTAGCTCCTCCTCGAATATGCCGCGGAGCAGCCTCCTATCGTTGAGCCTCACCGTGAACCCGCTCTCGAAGCCGAGGCTCTTGATAGCGTCAACCGTGAGGTTCACTATTTCGGCGTCGGCCTCGGGATATGGACTACCGACTATGTCCGCGTCGCACTGGTAGAACTCTCTGTACCGCCCCTTCTGCGGCTCCTCGTGCCTCCACACGGGGCCTATGTGGTACCGTTTGAAGGGGAGTGGGAGTCCCTTGTGCGTGGCCATGAATCTGGCTAGCGGCACTGTTAGGTCGTAGCGCAGGGCGTACTCCCTCCCGCTCCAGGGGTCTTTGAACCTCCATATGAGCCTCGATTCGGCCTCCTCCCCGTACTTCCCCGCTAGTATCTCCCAGTATTCCAGCGCTGGGGTGTCGATCGGGTCGAAGCCGTAGGAGCGGAAGACGTTTTCGAGCTTCCCCATGAGGCTCTTGCGGAGAAGCATTATGTCCGGCGGGAAATCCCTGAAGCCCCTTGGAGGTCTCACTTGTCTCGTCAACGCTCGAGCGCCCCCGGCCGGTGCACCGGCTAGTGGGTGGAGGGCCCCTATTATGCTAGAGCTGGCGGGCTTGGACCACGGGCTTCCTGCGCCTCGTCGGGTAGGCCTCTACTAGGGTATAGCCGGGCCGGGCTTCTCGCGGGTGGATGCAGGCGCCCTCCGACTCGGCCCAGCGTAGGGTTCCCTGGCTCGTGGGCTCCTCGCACCACCTAGCGTCTAGCCTCGCGAGCCTGCGCAGGCGGTTCCGCGTCTGTATTGCGTCCTTGAAGGTTGCTGGGCAGAAGTGGACTGGTACGGAGACGTTCTTGCGGGCCCACTCCACGATCTCCACTGCCGCCTCTAGGGCTCCCTCCACTGTGAAGGGCCTCCTCCTGCTCTCCCGCAGGCCTCTCGCTAGGAGGGCGGGGGCGTTGGGCTCGACGAACTCCATCTCGTTAAGGTTGATAAATTCCGCGCCCAGCCGGTCCGCCTCGGCGATAATCCTCTTAGCCCACTCAACAAGCCCCGGGGCGACCGGGATCTCTACTCCCACGCTCATCGAGGTAAGCCGTCTCGCCAGGCCTACCCTCTCCACTAGTCGGGGGATTGTCGGGTGGAAACGTATCTCGTCTAGACCCGCACGCTCCAGGGCCCGGAGCATGCTCGGGGTTGCGTACCGCCCGCTAGTGTACAAGTGTATATGGAATCCACGTCCGAAGGCTTCCTTGAGCGCGCGTATAATCTCGAGGGTCCTATGGGGCACGACGAGGGGGTCGCCCCCAGTAATGCTTGCCCCCCTCGCGCCGGACCGGGCGACCTCGACAACGGCTTCGTCAACGCTTCGCACGGGCTCCTCATTAACATAGAAAACGTCTCTCCCAAGCCTCTCCCTACTCACGGGGCAGTAGTAGCACCCGTCGTCACATAGGCCAGTCACGAACACGACGGCCTTGAGACCCGGGAAGCAGAGCCTGCACCCGACGGCTAGGAAGGGCTTCGAGAGGAGCGCCCTATCGGGATCTCCGAGTAGCCGCATCCTGACCATAGCCCGTGCTACACCTCGCCTGCGAGTGCCCGGCCCTCCCTAAGCGGGACCCTCCGGGCAGCGCCCTGCCCGCTGTGCGCTCGAGGCTTGCAGGGGATATATGCCCTGGTCATAGGAGTGGGGGACCGGGCACTCGTTAGAGTCTCACTAGTAGTATCGAGATGATGACGCCCACCATATAGAGCATCGCGTATTTCTGGAGCAGCATGGCAACCCTGGGATCCGCGTCGGGCGGTGCCTGGCCAGAGTCGAACATTCTCGCCACTCTCCTGGCCTCGGGTAGCGTTGCGAGCGCTAGCAGTGCCGGGATTACTAGGTACTTGTTCACAGCGGCGGAGACGAAGCCTAGAATATACATTGAATATATGGTTGCCTTGAAGAGCTGCACGCTCCTCCTGAATCCGAGCCTCACCTGCAACGTCTTTATGCCTGCGCTCCTATCGCTCTCGATATCCCTAATGTTGTTCGCCATCAGTATTCCTGTGATTCCAACGCCCAGCGGTAGGAGAACAAGCACTGGGACGAGGCTTATCTTGCCGCTAGCCATATAGTAGGAGCCAACGGGTATGAGGACGCCCCAGGCGAGGTATACCCCCAGCTCTCCGAGGCCGTGGTACTTCATGTCGAAGGGCCAGCCCGAGTAGGCGTAGGCTAGGAGCAGGCCGAGGGCTCCGAGGAGCACCGCTAGCGGCCTGCCCATATACACTGTTATGGCGGCGAGCGCTAGGCCGGCGAGGCCGCTCCCGAGCCCGAAGAGGAATGTTCCCTGGGGAGTGAGAATCTTGTGCACCACCGGGTGGGGCCTATACTCGACGGTTCCCACGCCCGGCCTGTCAAGCCCCAGCTTCCAATCGAAATAGTCGTTCAACACGTTGACCATCGCATGGAGCAGCACCGAGCCGGCAGCGGCCAGTGCCAGGAGCAACCACGATACCTTCTCCCCGCTTAGGAGCGGGAGTAGCCCACTGATGGTCACAACTAGTACTGTGAAGGGGAAGCTCCACGGCCTCGTGACCAGAAAGAGAGTCTTAAGCCTCCCCAACCCCGCCGCACCCCCACTAGAGCCAGGAAACATTAGCAGTAAACGCCCAAGCCTCATATGCTTGCGCCGCCACCCATACAAGGCTGCCGAGAAGTGAGCGGTCCGGCAGCCGGCAGGCATGATGCAATATTAGAGCCCTGGCGCGACTACGGCAGCGATTAGCAGGAAGAATCCCACTGCTAGTTCTGTAACGTAGAATAGGAGCGTGAAAAGCAATGCCCTAGGCGGGAAGCGCTTCTGCGTGCCGACAAAGCACGCTAGGCCAAGCGTTTGCGCCGATATTATCATACTCGAGATAGGCCCGAAGCTTGGATTTATGGAGAACTAGGGCCGCTGGAGCACAGGGAGCAGGACAAGCCCGATGCCCGAGCAGATAGGTGCCCCCTTATGTCAAACACCTAGTGTAGAGGAGCAGCCGGACTAGGTAATAGGGCGCCACAGGCTTCTCGCCCGGCACGCACTAGTACTCCCACACGAAGGACCGAGCATATTCCCGAGCGTCCCAACCCAGGGATCAGCCGAAAATTGGTATGGCCGGTTTTTGCTAGGATCTCAGAGTCTAACGCTTTCATCCTTAGAATGGTGCGGGGGGTGGGATTTGAACCCACGCAGGCCTACGCCATCGGGTCCTAAGCCCGACCCCTCTAGGCCAGGCTCGTTACCTAGAGCACCACAAGATAATAACCAGGGCAAGGGGGTTTTGAAGCAAGCTCGGGTCCTGGGGCTTTCTCAAAGGGAGCTCGCGGGCTTCAGGGAGTGGTGTCTTAGACACAGTAGCCCCGAGACCTGTAAGCAGTATATCCGTAAGCTGAGGGAGATAGACCAGGGCCTGAAGCCTATAGATGCCAGCAGGTGGCACATCACGGCCTACAAGCGCCTAATGCGGTATAGGTGTGAGGAGAAGGGAGACCCCAAGGCCTGCCAGGAGTTCAAGAGAGTCAAGAGCCGCAGGAGCGGGGCGGACCTGTACATCCCAAGCGACGAGGAGATACGTAGGGCCCTAGGGGCCCCCGAGCCCCTGGGCTACTTCTACCTCATACTCGTGCAGTCAGGCCTCAGGGCGGTTGAGGCCGCCAGGCTGCTTGGGGAGCCCAGGGAGTGTGTAGACCTAGGAGGCTACTACAGGTGCCCCATCCTATGGGCTAGGGGGGCCAAGAGAGCCCTGTGGGCCTACCTGCTGGAGCCCCCTAGGCCTCTGGCGGTGGGCCTCGAGGAGTTGGAGGAGGCCAGAGGCTCCCTCAAACTGGTCGGGTTCAAGTACGTGAGGAAATGGGTTACCACCAAGATGCTCCTGGCGGGGGTAAGCGAGCTGGCGGTGGACTTCATACAGGGCCGTGTCCCCTCGAGTGTCCTGAGGAGGCACTACGCGGATAGATTGGTAATAACGGATAAGGAGTATGGGAAGTATGCGGCGTGGCTCAGGGGCTGGCTAGTAGAGCTCTAGTCGGCGCAGAACCCGTTCGCACTGCACTTCTGGTATACTACCGTTATTTTTGCTCTACTCAATATTAATATTATGATTACTAGGAAGAGCCACTCCCACCAGTCCACTACTCCTCACCCCTGCATCTAGCCTTGCACTCGCCTAGCTCTCTCAGCAACCTGAACATTTCTCTCTCGGCCTTGCGCTTCTCCTTCTCGTAGTCGTTTGCAACCTGCAACGCGAAAAACATGAGCACCGCAAACAAAAACGTAGACATTATGAAGGGGAAACACTCCACGCCTAGCTCACCCCTTAGAACTCGACTATCTCGTAGCCCTTGCGCCGCCAATACTCTACTTCGTGCTCCCAGCAGAACATGAACTGTCCTGTTCGACTCCTGCACATGTATATTGCAGCACTCTTCGGCTTCGTGTAATACAGCACTGCTTGCTCCGCGGCGTCGGCCACCGCCTCTGGTTGTAACTCCACAATCTGCTGCCCGCACGCGTCGTACGCCCTGCAGCTGTCTGCTGCACACCTCACACGCTCGACTGTGATCTCCTCTCGCAGGTGCTGGGAGAGGATGCTGCGCGCATCGTCCGCGCTCCGCGCCCGCACCAACCACCGCCTCTCTCCCTGCTTCTCCCAGCAGTAGTAGTACTTCTCCCTAGCCATGCCTGTACCCCCTCACAACTATTTTCTCAAGCTCGTTCCACTCGAATCGCAAGCGGGCTGTGGGGCAGAAGACGACGCGCCTGCCGCGCCGCACGCGGCGCAGGTATCCGCTCTCCGCCAGCTTCCTCACGGCCCTCTCCACTGTGTGCCACTCGCTACCCTGGTATTTCCTGTTCCTCGACCACCAGGCCCGTAGGCCCCTGTACGTGAAGCACCGCTTCTTTGATTCATTGATGTATTGTTTTATGAAGACGGCTGCCTGCAGCTCAGCGCCGCGCAACATAGACATAGTATCACCCGCGCGAGACTCCGATAGTAATATAGTGCGTGTCGTCGAGCTGCGCGAGGTAGTCGCCGCAGTACAGATCGCTCGAGTCGTAGCAGATCTTAATCAGCACTGTCACAGCATCAAGATAGATGAATAGCATATTGTCGTCGAGCTCGATAACGTTGATCTTGTCGGTATTCACTTCGTAGCCGAAGTACCTCAGCACGTGCAAGTTCTCAGCGACATATCTAAGCACAGCGCTCGCACCGCCCTGCCTGTAGAGCTCTTTTAGTATTGCTTCTTGCTTCTCTCTGCGCTCTTCGTAATACTCAATGTCCTTTAGCGCCCTCTTCGCGCGCCACTCCGCCCACTGCATGAGCTCCTGC
>WAOS01000093.1 GCA_015521185.1 Desulfurococcales archaeon
ATCCATTACTGGCCTTTTCTCGCGAAGACTAGGCCTAGGCTGATCAGCGCTATGATCAGGCCTAGCGTGCCGACGGCTAGTGCGCTCGTGGCCTTGCCGGCCTTGTTTACGGCCTCCTCGGCCTTGTTGTTGATTAGGTCTAGCTGGGCGCTCAGGTTGTTGACCTTGCCCTCGAGCGTGTTCACCTTGTTCTTCACATTCTCGACCTCGCTCTGCAGGTTGCTCACGGTGCCGTTGACAGCGTCGAACTTAGCCTCGAAGCCTTGTAGCTGGCTCTGCAGCTGCGGTATCTGGGCGTTCATGGCGGCTAGCTGCTGCTCTAGCTGCTGCAGCCTCTGCGTGAGGTTCTGGATCACAGCCTGGTTGGCTCCCTGCTGCTGTAGCTCCTGTATCTGCTCGCGCAGCTCCATTATCTGTACCGCTGTGTTGTAGTAGGTTACCATCTTGCCTAGGGCCTCCATCACGGTGTCAACTATTCCGAACCAGTGGGCGAAGTCGGGTCCCATCATTGCGGCTCCGTTCCTCCACCTCCTGCCCTGGTGGTGCCATATGTAGTACCACATGATCTCCATGTACTCGTCTAGCTTGTTGCTGGAGTTTTGTATGCCCAGCTGGTAGGCCTTCTGTAGCAGGTTGTAGGCGTAGTGGGCGACCATGTCGTACTCGAACAGGTTCTGGTCGTACGTGGTGAAGTAGTTCTCGACCCACTGCGGGCTGTGGCACTGCTCACAGACCTTCATCATGGTGTCTCTCTTCTGCTTGAGCTCTCCAGTGTAGGTCACCTTAGCGATCCTCGGGAACCCGAACTCGCCGGGTGCCGGGGCCTGGTCGAAGTGGGTCTCGTAGCCCTCTGGTACAACGCCGTTCTCCATTAGTCCCGCACCCGTTAGCTGGTTGCCTCCCTTGATTATGGCGTTCTGCGTGAAGTCGGGCCACTTCGGCTTCGGGTAGGTGAAGAAGTGCATCTGGTCCCAGACTAGCCTGGCCCTCAGGTCGTGGGTGCCCTTAACCACTATGGTGCCATCGGGCTTGGCAATAGTGCTCATGTGGCAGGTCGCACAGGTCGGGGCCCTGAAGTCTACGCCAACCCTCCAGGGCAGGCTGCTCCAGTTCCAGGTCTCGCCCTCCGCATCGTAGATGTTGCCGTGCTTGCTCTCCTCGTAGATCTCTATGTGCGGGTGGTCATAGCCTAGGTGGCACTGGCCACAGGTGTACGGCTTCCTCGCCTCCTCCAGGCTGAAGCTGTGCCTCGTGTGGCACGCGGTACAAGTGCCGAGGCTTCCGTCGGGATCCACACGGCCTGCACCGTTGCTAGGCCAGCCCCAGTACTTGACGTGGACCGGAGTCTTCTCGTATGGCACAACCAGGCTGCCGTGGCACTCCAGGCAGGCGTGGTAGACGTAGGCGTTCTTCCACGTGGAGTTGTACATTATGCCAGTGCTAGCTAGGACGCCGCTGGCCGGGTAGAGCGGGCTGACTATGTTGCGGAAGTCCTCGTCGTATATGGTACCGAACATCTGAACCTCGGGGTCGTTCGGGTTGTTCAGGATCTTCGCAGCGTACTGCTTGTACCATGGCCAGTCCACTATGTCGACGCCGGTCTTCTCGTAGACTGGGGGCAGCATCTCAGCGGTCATGTTGTGCTCCTTAGCGTACTTCACTATCTTGGCGTACCAGGGCTTGAGCGGGGCGTTCAGCGCCGCGAAGCCGTGCATTGTCCACGTTATCTCCCGGGCCTCCTTCAGGTGGCACTGGCTACAGTCCTTGAGGGTCACAATAGTCACTATCTGGAAGCCGAAGTGGTTCTCAGCAATGTCGGGCCTATCCTGCTCCTTGAACATCCCGTGGCACTCGTAGCAGCCCACGGTATAGTTGTAGTTCTGGAACTTCTCAGCTATCTGATAGTCGGCCTGTATGGCCTCGTATATCTCAGAGACGTTCGCTGGCTTATTCCACGCGTGCTCGCTCTTAAGCCAATCATACACTATTCCGGGAGTGACGCTCAAGTGACAGTTAATACACTGCCGGGTCTCCGGGCTAGCCATAGCTAGGGCCTGCTGGAGCCTGCTGTCCTGGGCGGCCTCAACGTCAGCGTAGGCCTTGTGGAACATTCCGATGCTGGCGGGCACCATGGGGGACAGTATCATTACTGCTAGCAGCAGGTAGGCTAGGCCCTTCCTAGAGATCATTGGCTAGTCACCCCCTGGCCTGTAATTACGGGGAGGTCCCCCGTAATTACAGGGTAATGGTGGGGGTCTAGAATTAAAGGTGGTACCGAAAAGTTACGGGGGCTAGCTAATGCTCGCCTGACCCTGCTCGTAGCTGGTGTGGCATCCTTTCAGGATGTTATCGACAAATATCACTGGGAGCTGCGTGTGGGAGCCGTCCGGGTACACTAGGACGGCCTTCTGGGCCGGGTCGTAGACTCCCGAGACGACCACGCTAGTCTCTAGGCCGGATCCTGTCTGGTAGGCCATCAGCTCGTCCCCGACAGGGTATATTGCGAGGGCCCTGGCGCCGCCGCTCTCAAGTATGAAGACGGCATAGGTGTTCCCGTCGGGCCCCCTAGCGACACCGTACGACCCGTGGGCCTCGACAGTGTACTGCTTGTCACCTATCACCAGTAGCAGTTTCCCCCTTCCGAGGCTCGTCGTGTTGGCCTCGACAGTAACCTTGATCCGCTTATCGCTCTCCAGTATGGCGCTCAGAGGCTTGTAGTTGCTCTGGGACACGCTCGAGTATCCTATGATTGCTATCGCCGCTACAAGTATCACAGCTATTATGGCTGCCCTCTTCTTATCGCTGGCCTTCAAAGCTGCTCCCCGAGAGTAGACCTATGGCGTTCCGAGGTAGAAAACACTACTGCCCGGGCCCTACTCCAGGACCAGGCTTGTGAGGCCGATAACGAGTGCCCCGAACATAGCGGCCATCCCCCACAGCGCGGCTAGGCTGCCCGGCTCGGGGTAGGTGCCGCCTAGGGACAGGGTCAGGGGTGTGTGGGCGGAGCGCAGGTAGGGGATGCTGAGCACTAGGAGTATCATAGCCAGCGGACCGCTGCTCTCCTCGGCGAACGCCATCCCAGCGCTCACGAACGATGCCACGCTGGCCAGGAAGAGGCTGGTCCCGCCTATCCAGGATAGTAGGGCTAGCCAGGCAGGCCTTACGGGGCTGAAGGCGGCGAGCACGAGGGCGAAGAGCAGTAGCTCCGCCAGTATTAGTATGAAGGAGACTGCTAGCTTAGCGGAGGCTACGACCCACCTCTCAACGGGGGCGGCGCGGAGGCCGTCGAGGGTCCCCCTATAGGCCTCCTTTAGGAAGCTCGAGAGGCTGGCGTAGAGCGAGAGGAAGAGGCTCACAAGTATCATTCCGGCCCCAGCGGTTTCCTCCGGGCTCTGCGCGTTGCTAGCGGCGCTCGCCACTAGTACTGAGGCGGCGAGCGTGAACCCGGCCTGGACCCAGAGGCTCGTCTTCCTCCTAGCCTCGGTCTCGAGATCCTTCCTCACGAGGGCCACGAGCCTACTCGGCAACCAGCACCCCCTCCCTCAGCCAGTACAAAACTCGGGGCTCCAGGAGCCTGAGATCGCTTGCCCGGGGGCTCGTGGCTACCACCGAGACCCCGCCACCGCTGAGATCCTTCAGCAGGCCGGCCAGGCTTGTGGCCCCAGACTCGTCGAGCCCCGTGAAGGGCTCGTCGATAAGCAGCACCCTGGGCCTGTGTAGGAGGGCCCGGGCGATATCGGCCCTCCTCCTCCAGCCGAAGCTCAGCTCGCCGGCCGGCCTCTCGAGGTACTTGCGGAGGCCCAGCCTCTCCACTATGGGGTCGCTGAGCGGGTCGTACTCGACTCCGTAGAGGACGGAGTAGTACTCGAGGTTCTCGCGAACGCTGAGCTCGTCGTACAGGAAGCTGTTGTGGAGCACAACCCCCACGCGGGCCCTAGCGCTGGCGGACCGAGCGGGCTCGCCCCCCACGAGCACCTCCCCCCTCGACGGGTGGAGGAGCCCCGAGAGTATGCGGAGGAGCGTCGTCTTCCCGCTCCCATTAGCGCCAGCGATCCCAACCCGCTCGCCGGGCTCGACCCTAAGGCTCAGGCCGCGGAGAACCCAGTCGCCCCCCTCCCTATACCGCTTCCAGACGTCTCTAGCCTCGACAACCGCCAAGGCGGGAGCCCCACACCTGCCAGGCGCAGGCGGTGAGGGCCAGCGTAATATAGGTGCGACGCTCCAGGAGGGCGACGCGGGGAGGGCCTAGGGTCATGTCGGTTAGAACCTGCAGGCTGCTAGCCGCTTACCTCGCCGTACTGCTAGCCCTGGACGCTTCCACGATGATCTACGCCGTCCTGAGAGGACCCTTCCCGCTCGCAGTAGCGCTCGGAGCGCCAACAGCCTACCTCAACATATTCGTCCACGTCCCGATAGCCATCAGCAGCTACATAGTATTCGCCATAGCGCTCGTCGCAGGCGCACTATACCTTTGGAAGAGGGATGACAAGTACGATAGGATAACCCACAGCGCCGTCATAGTTGGGGAAGCCTACGGCGTATTCACAATAATAACGGGAATGGCATGGGCGAGCGAGTCATGGGGCGCCGCGTGGAACTGGGACCCACGCGAGACCGGAGTCCTACTCCTAGTCCTAGCCTACTTAGGATACTTCGCGCTGAGAAGCAGCATCCCCGACCCGGAGAGGAAGAAGCTCGTCGCCAACGCGTACGCAATCGCAGCATTCTCAATGGTCCCCATAAGCTTCGCCGCCCCCTACATCTTCAAGAGCCTCCACCCCAGCTTCAAAGAAGCCCAGACCTTCATGTGGACCGGGAGCGCAGCACCACTCATGGCGAGCAGGATGCTCCTCGCCATACTCACAGCCATAAGCCTAGTCCTAGTACCATACAAGGCGCGGACCGCCAAGTGCAGCACAAAGCCGCTCCTCGCAATAGGAGCAGCATTCCTCATAGTAGTAGCCACAGCAGCCGCCATAATAGCAGCACCCTACATAACAGATAACCCGGTCCGCGCAGTAAGAGTCGGCACAGATGAGAACGGAAACATAACCTGGATACTCCTCTCCAACGGAACAAACCTAACACTACAAAAACCAGCCAAAAACCCAGTAAAACCGCCACTAACAAGACAAGGCCAGTCAAGCCTCACAGGCCACATCATAACAATTGAAAACGGAGAAATACGAGTCGTAAGACACTGGTGCGTACCCTTCAACATGACAATGTACGGACTACTCATACTCACAACACTACTAGCCCAACACCATTATACCAAAACCCACTAAACAAAACCAACACACCAACCCCCATAACAGCACTAGAACCCCCCACAGTTTCGTAATCCCTTCGAGAACCGGGCCGCCACAACAGTCAGCCCAAGGCCCGCAGCTGCCGCACCAGCTTGCAATTCTATGTTGTAGATTCATTACCTGGTGGGTGAAGGATACACGCTTAAGTGGAATAGGGGTAAGTATTTGATGTTGAAGATCACGACGCGGAAGGAAATAAGCCTGGGCTCCTTGGGTGAAATAGAGGAAATACGGGAGATTGTGGAGCGGGTGCGGGTGGCTAGGGCTCCTAGCCGGACCGCCTAATCCTGATCTCCCGCTTTTCCAGGTCTAGTATTAGTTCTAGTTTGTCCCCGGGCTTCCAGCCCAGGAGCTCTATGTATTCTTTGGGTATGGTTACGGCGTGGATGATCGCGGTCCCGCTCTTGGCCTTCTCGGCCCTTAGGATCCGGGTTCTTCGTAGCTCCATAACCTGTTCACCGCGCGTAGTCCACTCTACTAGTTCTTATAAAATGTTCCATGTACGGGTTCCGAGTAAAGGTTTATTAACCCCCTAGAACCAGTACCTAGAACTGGGGCGGCGGGGACGATGAGTAACCCCGACGCTGACCTGTGATGTGGGTCAGACACGCTGACCCGCCGCCCCCACCTTTCTATGCTTGATGGGGGCCTTTCTTTTTTACGGTTATAGGATACCAGGGCTTGAAGCCGTATACCCGGGCGTCTGGACTCGCCACCTCTATCTTTATACTGATAATGAATACTCCACTGGCGCGTAGGCGGCGGAGCAGGCGTATGAGCTCCCTAGTGCCCCCTTCCAGCGTTATCTC
>WAOS01000094.1 GCA_015521185.1 Desulfurococcales archaeon
ACCCGCCTAGGGGCGGGTTCAGAGGCTCTGTCAAGAAGCACTATAGTGTGGGCGGAGAGCTGGGCTATAGGGGGCCCGAGATTAACAGGCTCGTGTTAAGGATGCTCTAGGGAGGGTGAGGAGCAATGGTTGTTAGGAGGAGGAGCAAGACTAGGAAGCTGCGCGGTAGGACGCGCACTATGGGCTGGGGTAGGATAGGACAGCACAGGAAGAGCGGCAGCAAGGGTGGCAAGGGAGCGGCAGGCCTCGGAAAGCACGAGTGGACATGGACTATCAAGTACGCGCCGACATGGTACGGTAAGCATGGTTTTAACCCTCCGCGGATAAGGGTCGGCTACAGGCCTGTTACGATTAATCTCAAGGATCTCGAAGACATCATAAGGAGGCTGGAGATTGAGGGCAGGCTAACGGTGGAACAGGGGAAGGCGGTTGTGAATCTCGAAGCCCTCGGCATCCACAAGCTGCTCGGCGAGGGCGAGATCAAAAGGCCCGTCAAAGTAATAGTGCCTAGGGCTAGCGAGCTGGCAATAAAGAGAATAGAGGAGGCCGGGGGAGAGGTCGTCCTAACAGCTGTAGAGGAGACGGAGGCTCAGGCCTCCTAAGAGAGGGCACAACTAGTAGTTACGTAGATTTTCTCCACACTACTAACAATGCTTTTCCTCGGGGTGTACCCCGCGTGCAGGAGTGCAAGCGTAAGTTATCCATGAAAGATACTCTTCTAGAGACTGTTAGGCTCGTGACTAATACACACATAAATCCTCTCGGCATAGCGCATGGGGGGCAGGTCCTCAAGTGGATGGTAACGGCGGGGACTATGACTAGCATGCGGGTCGCGCGAGGGCCCGCGCTCCTCGCGAGGCTCGACAACGTGTTCTTCATCAACCCGATAAGGCTCGGCATGAACGCCGTCATAACCTCTTGGGTGGAGTACATCGGCCGCTCTAGCATGGAGCTTACGGTGCTTGTAGAGGAGGAAAACCCCCTAACAGGGACCAGGAAGCTGACCACCGCTGCCCATATGACATACGTCAGGGTTGGCAGCGATCTCCGGCCCAGGCCTATTAGTGCCTGCATAGAGCCGGAGGGCAGCGTGGAGCAGGAGCTTTACGAGCGCGCGATTAAGAGGCGCATGGAGAGGGAGAGGAGGAGCCCTAAAGGCGTTATCAAGCCCGTGGTTGAGGGGTACGAGATAAAGAACCATATCCTGGTAAACCCGGAGGACACGGTAGCATACGGTGCTATGCATGCTGGCAGGCTTCTTCACGTGCTTGACGAGACAGCCGGGATACTGGGCATGTACTATTCCAAGGGGATTGTTGTCACCGCGGCCGTCGACGCCACAGACTTTGTCTCGCCAATACTCCAGGGAGATATCGTCGAGATTACTGCCGCCCTAACCTACGTTGGTAATAAGAGCGTTGAAGTGGGACTCGTGGCCGAGACCGTTGATCCCTTCACTGGGAAGAAGAGAATAAACGCCCAGAGCTTCTTCACACTAGTGAGCTTAGACACTAGTGGCAAGCCGAGGCCAGTGCCAAAGCCCGAGCGGTATACTCCCGATAGCATTGACACGCTTAGAGAAGCCGAGGAGAGAAGGGAGAGACGTAAGCGCTTACTAGAATTCTTTAAACGTGAGATCGAAAGGATAAGGCCGCCGGCGGGCTAGCCACTTATATAATGTTTAGGGTCTATGAGAGGAGATCGAGAGGTATCCCCGTAATGAGCAGTGACAGGCCCTCTCGCGGGGAGCCGGGGGCTTCGGGCGATGATAGCCCCTGGTGGAGGAAGCCTTTGAGAGTTCTCCAGTTCAATATCGAGGACCCATACGGGTACTACGCTCACCTCATAACTGCAGACACTCTGGTCAGCCTGGCTAGGAAGCTCCGTGCTAACATGCTTGTCGTTTTCGCTAGGGACGCGTGGGGCAGGGTCTTCTACGAGGGGAGCAGGCTATACCCTAAGCACCCCACGAGTAGGCTAGATGTTGTGGAGCTTGCCGATAAGGCTAGAAGAGCCGGGATAAGGCTCTCAATAATGGTTGCTCACACCGCGAACAGGTACCTCTACAGGCTCCACCCTGACTGGGCCCAGAGGAACCGGCAAGGAGAAGTTATAGTCCTAGAACACTATCCCAGAATGGAGAAGGTTGCCAATCCCCACTGGCCACTGATATGTCCGAACAGCCCAGCGCTCGATATGTAC
>WAOS01000095.1 GCA_015521185.1 Desulfurococcales archaeon
ATCCCGTACTCTGTTATCTCTTCCTCCTCTTCAGCGGGCTTCTCGCGCTCGATTTTTTCGACGATGCGGCCTACCTCTTCGACGATGTCCTTGGACTCCTCAGCCTGTGACAAGGAGTCTTCCACCGCTTCTTCTAATTCTTCCACCAACCCGGCCGCCACCTTGTCGCGAAGGGTGAGCCACAGGGCTTACAAATATATCGTTCGATCATGCCTAGGTTACGGGCCTGTATAGAGACGCGCGGCCGCATGCGTTGCTCGTTACGCAGAACCCTCTAGCAAGGAATTGTTTCAAGTCATTTAACGCCTCCTCGCTACCCGTTATTCCGAGAATGCTCGAGGCGGCCCACGAGACTAGCTCCGGATCCCGGGAGCTGCACAGGACCCTCGCTGAGCCGCTTCCAGTAAAGAAGCGTGTCAAGCTCTGCGGGGGCTTCTGGCAGATTCTGACCGCTATGAAGCTTCCAGCTTCTGCGGCGCGGACAAGCGACTCGGCGAGTCTAGTGCCCGTCATGCACGCGTCTATGAGAAGCGGGATTCCGCTGGAAGCTGCGTACGAGCCTATGACACTGGCTACGGCTTCCAACGTGGAGGTATCGGCCATGATCCCTACCCGAACTACGCCGATCCCTCCAGCCCGCGCCACGCTGGAAGCCGAGGAGAGCTGCGCGTCCACGTCGGAGAGCGAGATTTCGCGTCTCTCAAAGACCACGTGAATACTTCCCGGCACTCTGGGGAGGGGGCCCTCGACCACGAGAATGCGAGCTCCCTCGAGGGGCGTCATCCAATAACCACTAGTGCATGCCATGCCTAGGGGCTCGGAAATCATCCTACTATGCGAGGCGGGCTGCCGTGACGCGACTATCCCACCAAGACTATGCCCTTTGGGGCATGATGAGGGGAGCGGGTATGACGAGAAGAATCCTGCGAGCGCGACGCCCAGGCCAGGGAGGCCGGCGAGCGCCCCGAGAAGCGTGGCATAAACCCTAGGTATCAGCCAGCCGGGAACATAGAGCCCTTGGACAGCCCCAGAAATAATCAGGTAGAGGGATCTCTCGGGGTCTAGGCCCGCAAGCCAGGAGTATAGGCTTGCCAAGGCTATGGCTGCAGTGAGCCTCGACAGTGTGAGACCGTGTCGAAACGAATCGTAGAGGGGCTCCCTCCTTAGGCCGCCTCTGGCGAGCGCCACGAACCCCACAACAGCTACGCCTAGCGCTAGCACGATCCCCTCCTTCCCCGGCCACCACAGGGATGCGAGGGCTACGAGCGAGACCGAGGATACCAGTGGGCCGGCGGCGCTCCCGACGCCCGCCATATAGGCGGTCGACGATGCAAGCACAGCTAGGAGGCCCCGGGGCTCGCTCATGGTCCTGGCGGACGATAGGACCAGGTAGAGGAGTGCGAGTAGCATAGATGTCACTGCGCCCCTTAGAACGCCCCGGACTATGCAAGGGTGCCGGTTAGCCACCTCGACGAGACCCCACTCAGAGCATCCAACTTATGGTAGGCTAAAAATTAGGCCTGGAACGCACATCCCGCCTCTAGGGAGCAACGGGTTATGGGAGCAAAGGACCCTCTAAGAATGCTACACCCCAGGCTGAGAACCGTAATGAAGAGCCTCGGATACGAGCATCTCCTACCCGTGCAAGAGAGGAGTATACCTCATATTCTAAGGGGTAGCAATGTCCTCGTGGTTGCCCCCACCGGAAGCGGGAAGACGGAGGCAGCGCTCTTCCCCGTAATGAGCAGGATGATCGAGTGCAGGGAGAGGGGCGGGTGCAAGGAGGGGGTTCTACTCGTCTACATCACGCCTCTCCGAGCCCTCAACAGAGACATAGAGAGCAGGATCAAATCCATAGTTGAGGGCTCGGGCTTCACCGTCATGGTCCGCCATGGCGACACTACCCCCTCGGGCAGGCGCAAGTTTGCGCGGGAGGCTCCCAGCGTTATGATAACCACTCCGGAGAGCCTCAACCTTCTCCTCACGGTCAAGCAGTTCAGGAGGCTCTGGGAGAACGTTAGGTGGGTAATAGTTGATGAGGTGCACGAGTTCGTTGATAGTGAGAGGGGCTCCGAGTTATCTGTTATCCTAGAGAGGCTTGAGGCCTTATCGAGGCATCGCGTGCAGAGGATAGGCCTCTCCGCTACTATATCGGAGAAGACTATGTCGAAATACGCCGGCCCCCTCCTCGTGGGCTCCAGGCCGTTCGAGATAGTTGTCGACCCGTCCCGCAAGGAATATGATATAAGGGTGGTTGCCGTCCGCCAGGACGACGATTTTTGGGCGAGGGCCGCTGAGGAGATAGGTCGTATAGCGTCCTCCGTGAGGGGGAAGGTTCTCGTATTTGTAAACACGAGGAGCACCGCTGAGAGGCTGGCGGCGGAGCTCGCGAGGAGGACCGGGTTCTCTGTCGCCGTCCACCATGGAAGCCTGTCGAGAACGGTCCGGGAGGAAGCGGAGAGGGGCTTCAAGTACGGTGATGTGAAAATCCTTGTAGCAACGTCAAGCATGGAGCTCGGCATAGATATTGGAGAGATAGAGCTTGTGATTCAATTCCTCTCGCCGAGGAGCGTTATAACAATGACTCAGAGGGTAGGCAGGGCGGGGCACAGGTTTGGGGAGACAAGTAGGGCGGTGATTGTGACTTCCGATAACGTGTTCGAGCTGCTAGAGTCTAACGTGATAGCGTTCCGCGTGGTCAAAGGCGTTCTCGAGGATCAGAAGCTTCATATGAACCCTCTCGACGCTCTCGCGCACCAGGTAGCAGGCATAGTCTTGGAGAGAGAGCGCGTGAGTATTGACGAGGTGCACAAGCTAGTATCTAGGGCGGCTCCCTTCCGCTACCTTAGCGAGGAGGACCTAGAGGATGTTGTGTTACACCTCGACGGTGTAAGAGTGCTGAGGTTCGGCGACGACGGAATACTCGCTAGAGGGTCCAGAATCTACAGGTACTTCTACAAGGTCTCGATGATCCCCGACGAGAGGAACTACGTGGTGTATGATGCTCTCACGGGCGAGAAAATCGGGGAGCTGAGCGAGCGCTTCGTCGAGGCGAGGCTTATGCAGGCCAAGGATACGGACCGCTTCGCCTTCATGCTCGCGGGGAGAATGTGGGAGGCCCTTGACGTTGACCCGGAGAGGGGCAGGATAGAGGCGAAGCTAATCGGAGAGGTCGCTGCCTACGTTCCCAGCTGGGAGGGAGAGCTGATCCCAGTCGACTACAAGGTTGCTAGAGAGATATGCTCGATAATGTCGCTCTGCATGGAGGACGAGGAGGCGTGCAGAAGACTCCTAGGAATGAGGAAGATGAATAGCGACCAGATAGACAGGATCGCTAGAATAGCTACGGAGACTAGGCAGGCCTGGAGAGGGATCACACTAGGACCCAGTAGGTTAGTTATCGAGCCGGTTAGGGGAGGTGCAGTTCTATATGCGTGCCTCGGGAGCAAGGGCAACTTTGCCCTTGCCCTCCTAATCTCCAGCATACTCCGCACTAGATATAGGGTTGACACTGTATTCGACTACATTCCATACGCGATAGTCCTACGTAACCCGCTGGGCCTCGACCCTAACCTAGTAGCGAAGGCTGTCAGGGACGCTATGGAGATGGATCCTCTCGCTAGGAGGAGCCTCATAGAGTTAGCGGTCCGGGAGAGCATAGCCTTCACAATAAGGTTTATCCAGGTCGCAAAGAGAATGGGCGTCGTCGACCCTGACAAGGCAGTGCCTAGAGAGCTAGCTAAGAAAATACTATCCGCTTACAGGGGGACTGTTGTTGAGAGAGAGGCTCTCAGGGAGATAGCATATGATAAGCTGGACTTCGAGGCTGTAGAGACTTTCCTCGGCGAACTCAGAAGCGTGGAGGTAGCCCCACTAGGAGGTAGCCCCCTACTGCAGGAGGTGCTAGAGAACCCGTACCTCCGCAAGGATAAGGCGCTAGATCTTAGGAAGCTAGCGATCGACGCTCTTATCGAGAGCTATAGGAAGAGAATGAAGCAGAAGAGAGTGCTCCTCCTATGCGCGTCGTGCGGGCATGCATGGGAGAGGACGGCTTCCTCTATCAACAGAGATACTAGCTGTCCCAAGTGTGGCAGTAGGATGATAGCAGTTCTTCCGACGAGCGAGTGGGGGCGAGGCGTGGTTGCCAAGTATAGGGAGTTCCTCTCTAAGAGGCCGCGGAGACTTCGCGGGGAGATGGCTAGGGCTGTCAAAGAGGTTAGGGAGAGAGCCTCGCTCTTCGTCGAATACTACAGGGACGGCCTTATTCCCGCGGTAGTGGAGGCTCTATCGGCGCATGGTATAGGCCCTGCGAGGGCGAGGAGAGTTGTGGCGGCGCTAGTTGAGAGGGGGAGGAAGGAGTTCTATAAGGAGCTGTTCCGCGCCATGGAGGAGTATGCTGCTAACAGGAAGTACTGGAAGCCTTCTAGGAGTGGGCGGAGCTAGGGAAGCGTTAAGTATTCTGGGCGAAGAATCCTAGTATTAAAGGGTAGATATCTCTTGCCACTAGAGAAATGCAAGGTCGCGGTAGTTGCAGACTGGGACGCTGACGGTGTTGTCGCAGCTGCTCTCCTACTCTACTCTCAGGACCGCAGAGGCGTTTTCCCTCTACAAGAAAGGACTAAGCCCTGCTTGATGCCGGCGGGCCCTAGGAGCATTAAGAAGATAATTGAGAATAACATGTGTTGGCCTGTCGTTGTCCTCCTCGATATACCGTTCACACCCGAGGTCGAGGAGACCCTCAGGCACCTGCGGTCGTGCGGAGCTAGAATATTCTACTTCGACCACCACGAGTCCACGCTTAAGGCTCTAAGGAAGCTCGAAGACGAGTATAACGCGTTCGTGGTCGTCGGGAAGAGCCCTACAGCCGTTCTGCTGAAGAGATTCCTCGAAGGAATGGGCGTTAAGTTCACCCCGCGTCTAAGAGAATTCGTTAAGGCAGTCGCAGTCCTAGAAGGCGGGAAGAGAAGGCCGGCCCCGGAGGAAGTGCCCCAAGGGATAGTCCAGCTCGCCGCCTCAATCTCAAAAGCGCTAAACCAGATGAGGGACGAGGACGCGTGGTCGAAGTACGTCAAATGGGTCTCAAACCCGTTGCCCTTCGAAGACATCAAAATACCGGGCTCCTCATCCGAGGAGAAGAAGTCTCTGGTAAAGCTTGGAATGGAGATCTCGCGGGAGAGTGATGAGAAGCTGAGAGAGGTCGCAATGAACCTGGCAATGTCATCGATAAACCTCGGCTTCATAAAGTTCGTCGACGCGAGGGGAAAGTGGAGCGGGAGGGGTGCCAGTGCCCTAGCATCTAACATTTACAAAATAGTCAGCATGCCTGTAGCACTCCTAATAGAGAAAGAGGACGGCTCACGCCTCCTCATAATAAGATCTGGAAAAGGGGAGGCCCAGAGGATAGCTAAGAAGCTCTACGAGAAGAACATAGTGGAAGAC
>WAOS01000096.1 GCA_015521185.1 Desulfurococcales archaeon
CTACGAATATCGCTGTGTATACAACTACGAGTAGCGAGGCGGCTAGAGACCGGGCTGACCAGTGCATCGTAGTACCCTCCCTAGTCTAGGGGGAGGCGGACCGCCTCCCCGACGCCGCGCACTAACGCTGGGCCATAAGGGTCTATAACGAGTAGTTCGCCCCTAAACTCTTGGGCCCGACCTTTCCGCCTGTACTTGCCCTTTAGGGGTTTCACGCAGTAGAAGTCTAGACCGGTCCGCCACGGGTCGAATGGTCTCTTATCAGCGATGCTGTCCAGCTTAACCCTGTAGAGCACGTTGTTAGCAGAGCTGTAGCAGGTTATCCCGCCACTCCTGTTGCGGCAGGCATAAACGTAGCGTCTGGGAACATATACGAGGGGCTCAGCACACTCCCTGCAGATCTCCCTTAGAACTCTCACCTGCCTGGAGAAGCCCCTGTAGGCTAGGCCTAGGAAGGCGGCAGCCATTACTGTCGAGACAGCTATAGATGCGTGGAGCGGGGTTCCTTCTAGGAGCTCCAGGGAGAGGATCCAGCTGGCCGCGAGGCTTGCTAGGACTACTATGGCGAACAGCGCGTAGACTCTTAGTGGTCTAGCCGCTGCATGGCATTCCTCTCCCAAGCAGGAGACCCCCTTGGTATTGGGTGGTGCGCTGAGGAGTAGTTATGGTAATGCCCGGCCCCGGCACCGGGCCCCTGCGGGGCCTCTCGGACCCCACGGGGGTCCCGGCGCGGCCGGCTTAACTTCCGGGTTCGATACGAGTCCGGGTGTTCCCCGGCCGCTATGGCCGGGCCGGGCAGGTAGAGTCCTAGAATGGGAGGTCTCTTTTAAGCTTTTCGGTGTTGCGCGGGTGTTACCGGGCGCGAGACCCTATCCTCCCATGGCAGAGTATAACCTATAGCCTGGAGCGTGGGGTGCTAACTGTGGTAGTAGATGTTCTGAAGAGGATCATATTCCGGGGTGGCCAGGCCGAGGACGCTGCAGCCCACGGATGGGAGGCCTGGGGTAACCCGCCGGGAGTGCTGGAGAGCGCGATAGCGGGGGGTCAGCCCGGTTTCGACTATGACGAGGTCATAGGCGGCCTTACTATGCTGAGGGACAGCTTCCACAGGATCAAGCTGAAGTTTATGGACGAGCTAAACGATCTCATGGACAGGATTAGGGAGGCGCAGGCCAGGAGGGACCTAGACAGGGCCGAGATACTTGCGGCAGAGTACAGTTTCAAGAGGAAGATCTTCCACACAATCATAGTTCTCGAGAAGATGGCGACCGTGATGGTCAGGAGGCTTAGCACTGTCAGGGACATGGAGGAGGTCGTGAAGCTCGCGAGCGCCATGTACCCGCTACTAGACTACTTCGGCCAGCACCTCGAGACCGTGAGCCCGGAGGCCGCCGCGAGACTGGTGGCAACGAAGGAGGTGTTCGAGAGGATCCTCATAAAGAGCAACGCGCTGGCAAGCATCACGCCCGGCGACGTGAAGCTATCCACCTATGACGGCGAGATAAGGGAGATACTTGCGGAGAGCATGAAGGAGGCTAACAAGGAGTTCGAGTCTCTTGCTCCAAACAGCCTGCCTAGCGTTGTAGACTATGAGGAGCTTGAGCAGAAGTTACTCGACTATATCAAGAGGAATAAGGGTGTGATAAAGCTTAGGAAGGCCTCCGAGGAGCTAGGGGTCCCGCCGAAGTTAATCAAGGAGACCCTCTACAGGCTGGCCAGGAAGGGCCTCATAACTCTGACGAAGACCTCGGACCGCCAGGCCAGCCCTGCCTAGCGCTCCCAGGACCGCTATATAGGCTTGGAGGGGTGAGGGGAGTGCCTAGCGCAGGGCTGCAGCACCTCATAACCATGGTGAACAACTACGTTAACGCTTACAAGCAGGCCAAGCGGAACGGGGACAAGGAGGAGGCTTATACCAGCATATCGAGAGCGGTCGAGATACTGGACCAAATCATACGGCTCTACGGCGACCTCCCAATAATCAAGGTCTACGTGGAGATGAGGAACAAGTACGCTAGGATAAAGAAGAGTCTCGAGAACGAGATGCTGCTCGCCACAGCGGAAACGAGCGGGGGCGAAGCAGACGAGACCTACAGGGTCGAGCTGAGGAAGAACCCTCCACTCGTGCCGAAGCCCGAGGCTATAGACTCGGACGAGCTTCCCGACTTCGTGGAGGTCGGAGCACCCGCCAATATAACCTTCGACGACATAGCAGGTCTCGAGGAGGCTAAGGAGGCGATAATGGAGAGCATAGTCTACCCCATCAAAGAGCCCGACCTGTTCCCGCTGGGATGGCCTAGGGGGATACTGCTCTATGGGCCTCCGGGCACGGGGAAGACTATGCTGGCTGCAGCCGTGGCTAACATGGTCGACGGAGAGTTCCTTTACGTCGACGCTGCAGGGATAATGAGTAAGTGGCTCGGTGAGGGCGAGAAGAACGTTAAGAAGCTCTTCTCCTATGCCAGGGCCAAGGCAAAGAAGGGTACCCCCGTAATAATATTCATCGACGAGATAGACGCGCTGCTCGGCGTTCACGACAGCGAGGTCGGGGGAGAGGTAAGGGTGAGGAACCAGTTCCTGAAAGAGATGGACGGCCTCCAGGATAAGGGAAGCAAGATACACGTATACGTGATCGGAGCAACGAACAAGCCATGGAAGCTTGACGAGCCGTTCATAAGGAGATTCCAGAAGAGGATATACGTGCCTCTCCCCGACTACGAGGCGAGACTACAACTGCTGAAGATGCTCACGAGCAAGATACAGCTAGCCCCGGACGTTGATCTCGAGGAGCTGGCTAGGAGGCTCGAGGGGTATAGTGCTAGCGACATAAAGGACATAGTCACCGACGCGCATCTCATTACGATACGCGAGTACTTCAAGACGGGTAAAGGGCCGAGGCCAGTCTCGATGAAGGACTTCGAGAGAGTGCTCGAGAGGAGGAAGCCGAGTGTTGACAAGAGAATGCTTAGCCTCTACGAGAAGTGGGCCAGAGAGCACGGCGCCTTTTAGGGCAGGCTTATATCCGCCCCTAGAGCCAAACGGTGACACGGGATAACGCGGGAGGTGTGGCGCAATGATCTGGTACATAG
>WAOS01000097.1 GCA_015521185.1 Desulfurococcales archaeon
GAGGAGGTCATGCTGCCCAACGGCAAGAAGATGCTTGTCGACAGAGTCATATTCCCCGAGGCGGTGGCCGTCCTACCAGTCCTAGAGGACGGGACAGCTGTCCTAGTGTGGCAGTACAGGCCCGTGATAGACAAGTTCATCCTAGAGGCGCCCGCCGGCGTCCTTAGGACGGGAGAGAGCCCGGAGGAGGCGGCGCTCAGGGAGATGGAGGAGGAGACAGGCTATAGGGGAGGCGATCTTGTCCGGGTAGGCTCAGCATACACTAGCCCTGGCTACTCGACGGAGAAGCTGCACCTCTATGTTGCGCTTGGGCCCAAGCCGGGCGAGGCGAGGCCGGAGGAGCACGAGATCATCCGGGTAAAACGGTATGGGCTCCGGGAGCTCGCCGAAATGGCCCTGAGAGGCGAGCTAGAGGATCTCAAGACTATAGCTCTGGTGCTGGCCGCGCGGAGGATCCTGGGTGGTGAGAGTGAAGCCTAGGCTCGCCCTGGTATATAGCACTAGTGATCCCGCGGGGAGCGGGGCCGCTGGAGAGCTAGCCGAGATAGTCGGCTGGGAGAGGGCTGAGTGCCCCCTAGCAGTGGAGTGCAGGCTTCTCCGGACCGGGGAGCTGCTAGCCGGCTACAACACCGAGCAGGTTAGGTTCGAGTTCCTCGACAAGACCCCCGACCCCATGGCGGACGCCGTAGTAGTGCTGTCAAGGCATGCCAGCACTAGTGGGAGGCCCACACTTACAACCCACCATACGGGCAACCCGACGGCTGAGGCCTCCCTCGGCGGGGAGCCGGAGAAGCTCGCGTGGAGCGCGCCCGCGCTGAGCAAGCTCCTGCTACGCCTATACGCGGAGGAGGCCCGGGAGAGGGGGCTCCTGGATAGGTACGAGGTGAGCCTGGAGGCGACTCACCACGGGCCCACCTCGAATAGGAAGCCGCTCGTCTTCATAGAGATAGGCAGCACGCCGAGGGAGTGGGCCGACCCGGATGCTAGGCGGGCCATGGCGAGCGCGGTGGCGAGAGCGCTAGGGGCAGAACTGCCCGAGTGCGTCCCAGCCGCAGGCTACGGAGGGACACACTATCCCGCGAGGTTCACACGCCTCCACCTGGAGAGCGAGTACTGTATGGGCCACATCATACCTAAGTATGCCTTCGCGAAGGGAGTGCCCGACCACGTTATAGCTCAGGCAGTGGAGAAGACGTGGCCGAGCACCGCGTCAGTGGGGCTCGTCGAGAAGAAGAGCCTGCGGTCCGCCGAGCGCAGGAGGGTCGAGAGTATCCTTGCAGGCATGGGTGTCCCGGTTGAGAAGATATGAGGTTGCCGGGGCTATCGCGCTATTCATCATAGCTAAGCTAGTGGTGCTCTGGGCCTCGGGAGCAACTAGTCTCGAGGGGCTGAGGATATTCGCCACCCGCTGGGACGCCGAGCACTTCGCTAGGCTGGCGGAGGAGTGGTATAGTGGGGAGGCCGACTACGCCTTCGCGCCCCTCCTCCCAGCGACAGCGAGGATACTAGTCGTCGCGGGTCTACCGTCATGGGCGAGCGTGCTGCTGGTTGCGAACATAGGGAGCGTAGCCCTCCTAGCAGGACTGTCCCGCCTTTACGACCCGCGCACCGCGGCACTAGTCATGGCGTTTCCTGTCCTAGCGGTGTACACGACAGCCCCCTACAGCGAGGCCCTAGCTCTCCCCTTGTTCGTGTGGGGACTCTACGCTTACCAGAGGAAGAACTACCTCGCAGCCGGCCTACTGTTGGGGGCCTCCGCTACTGCCAGGTACACGATGGCGCTGGCCGGTGCAGTGCTCGTACTCTACACTCTCCGGAGGGGCCTGCGGGAGGCGGCGGCCCTCACAGCAGGCCTAGCCCCTGCCGCCCTCCTGCTAGCAGCGTTCCTAGCGTCTAGCCGCTGGGGGCTAACGGTCTACTTCAGAGCGGAGAGGTACTGGCAGGCGGGGTTGGGGACTCCGCTCGACCATGTAAGATGGATTCTCGAGTCGAGCATAACGGCCCAGTTCGCGAGCCTCAGAGGAATACCCGTCTCCCCCGGGCTATACGTCGCGAGGAACATCCTCTTCGCTCTCCTAGCGGTGGCGGGCCTCGCGCTTCACTGGAGTAGGTGGAGGAGGCCCTGGGAGACCCTGGCGGCGGTCCCCGGGATAATAGTTCCTATCCTAGCCACAGGCGTGCCAGCCCTCAGCATGCCCCGCCTCATCCTGGCTGGCCTGCCGGCAATAGCGGGCCTAGCCCCCAAGGGCAGGGCCACGGCCCTGATATATGTCGCTGGGGCCCTAGCGGGGGCGTGTGTCGTAGCCGTGTGGCATATGGAGCTCTTCTTCTCGTGAGAATCCCCCCGGAGAGGAAGGAGTGGTAGCCGGGCGGGGATTCGAACCCCGGTCACGGGGGCTCTCCTAGCCCTGCCCCCCGGGTAGCCCCCGGGAGAGGGCCTGGCTCCTGGCCGCTTCCAGAGCCCCGCCACGGCCCTCACAATAGGAATCCTCCCCCGGGGAGCCTTATAGCCCTGCCGGGCCGGTCCGGCCCGGTATTATTATACCTGCTGGCTTAGGAGTCTCAGAGGGGGTGCCAGGACGTTGGCGGCTGCTGATCCTAAAGAGTACGATCTCAACTTCTTCCGGGAGATAGGCTTCGAGAGACGTAGGGGGAAGAGGTGTCCGGTATACTTCTGGAGCCTTGGCGGCAGGTTTGAGGAGCCGCCGGATGCCCCGTGTATCGAGTACAGGTTCGAGGAGGTGCGCAGCCGGCCTGCCATGACTGTGGGGGAGGCCCGAGAGCTGTTCCTCAGCTTCTTCGAGAGGAGGGGCCACAAGAGGATTAAGCCGAGGCCCGTCGTCGCTAGGTGGAGAGACGATTTATACCTCACCATAGCCAGCATCGTGGTCTTCCAGCCCCACGTCACCAGCGGTCTCGTGCCCCCTCCCGCCAACCCTCTAACGATTAGCCAGCCAAGCATAAGGCTTGAGGACATCGATAATGTGGGTCTAACCGTTGGGAGGCACCTCACTAGCTTCGAGATGGCGGCGCACCACGCATTCAACTACCCGGATAAGCAGGTCTACTGGAAGGAGGAGACGGTCCGCCTCGCCTACGAGTTCTTCACCAAGGAGATGGACATACCCCCGGAGGAGATAGTGTTCGTAGAGTCCTGGTGGGAGGGGGGAGGCAATGCGGGGCCAAGCTTCGAGGTCGTCGTGGGCGGCCTGGAGCTAGCTACACTAGTCTTCATGAAGTACAGGGTCACCGACTCCGGCTACGAGGAGATACCGCTCAAGATAGTTGACACCGGCTACGGTGTGGAGAGGCTGGCATGGTTCACCAACAAGACCCCCACGGCATTCCACACCATCTTCGGCCCACTCCTCGGAAAGTACCGCGAGATCATAGGCGTTCCAGAGCCGCCGAGCGAGATACTATGGGCCGCGTACAAGGCTGCCGGCAGGCTGGACCCGGAGGACCCTGCAAGCGTCCAAGAGTATTATCGTAGCATAGCTCAGCGGACCGGTCTCCCCCTGGAGGACGTCGCGAGCACGATGCAGAGGGAGGCCAGACTGTATAGCGTGCTAGACCACGCCAAGACGCTCGCCCTAATGCTTGGCGACGGCATAGTGCCCTCGAACAGCGGGGAGGGGTACCTGGCGAGGCTTGTGGCTAGAAGAGCGCTCAAGCAGCTTAGCCTCTTGGGGGCTGACAGTGTTAGCCTGGCAGAGCTCGTCGATCTCCAGATAGAGTACTGGGGCAGGGACTTCCCCCAGCTCGTGGAGAACAGGGACTACATTCTGGACGCGGCAAGCCTCGAGCAGGAGAGGTTTAAGGAAGTTATTGAGAGGGGGAGGAAGATTGTTAGGAAGCTCCTGCGCAAGAAGAAGGCCCTCTCACTAGAAGACCTCATAAGGCTCTACGACAGCCACGGCATACCTCCCGAGATCATAGCCGAGGAGGCTGCTAGGCTCGGCGTCAAGGTCGAGGTACCGCACAACTTCTACAGCATAGTCGCTAGCAGGCACCAGGCACCTGAGAGGATAGCTAGGAAGAGGGAGAAGACTAACCTGCCCGCGGAGATCGCGGAGTGGGCCCGCACTCTCCCCCCGACCAGGCCCCTATACTACGAGAACCAGTATACCCGCGAGTTCGCCGCTAATGTGCTCGGATGCAGGGGGGAGCACGTTGTTCTCGACAAGACAGCGTTCTACCCTACTGGCGGTGGCCAGCTGCACGACACTGGGGTGATCTGCTTCTCCTCGGGCTGTGTGAGGGTTGTACGCGTTGAGAAGGCTAGTGACACCATAGTCCACGTTCTAGAGCGGCCCGTGTCGTGCGTCCCCGGGGAAGAGGTGAGGGGCAGTATAGACTGGGAGAGACGGTATAGGCTGATGAGGCACCACACTGTGACCCACGTCCTCCTAGGCGCCCTACGGCGAGTGCTAGGCAACCACGTGTGGCAGGCGGGCGCGGAGAAGACCCCCCAGAAGGCGAGGTTCGACTTCACTCATCATAGGCCCCTCACGAAAGAGCAGATACTGGAGATTGAGAGGCTCGTGAACAAGGTTATCGACGAGAAGCGTCCAGTCATAGCTAGGTTCGTGCCCAAGAACGAGGCGGAGGAGAGATACGGGTTCACCATATACCAGGGCGGCGTCCCGATGAAGCCGGTGATAAGGCTCGTAGAGGTGAAGGACTGGGACGTTGAGGGGTGCGGCGGGACGCACCTGTCGAACACGGGAGAGATAGGCGGGTTCAAGATTATCGGCGTCGACAGGATACAGGACGGAGTGATAAGGGTCGAGTACGTCGCTGGAACGCGGGTGAGCGAGGAGGCCAGGAGGCTCGAGGAAACCCTGGAGAGGGTGGCCGGCATCCTAGGCACTGAGCCCAGCCAGGTCGAGCACGGGGCTAGGAGAACAGTCGAGACTCTGAAGAGGTACGAGGAGACGCTCAAGACCTATAGGAGGCTCTGGCTGGAGAGCGTCAGGGAGAGGATAGCTAGGGACAGGTCAAGGCTTATCATACTTGAGGCTGTCGAGCCCGATAGGAAGGAGATACAGGCCGCTCTGAAGAAGCTCACAGGCATGTTCCCGGACAAGGTAATAGGCCTCTACTATAGGGGGGACAGCCACGTTCAGCTAGAGCTAGCCACCAACGCTAAGAACATTCATCTCGGGCAGGCGGTCCGCAAGGCAGCTGAGAGTGTCGGGGCTAGAGGAGGGGGCGGTCCGAGTGTCGCGAGTGTGAGGCTCCCAGCCGACAAGCTCCAGGAGTTCGCGGAGGAACTAGCCAAGATACTAGGGTGATGGGAGGAGTGGAGTGCTACAGCAAGCTGATAGTTGATCTCGACGGCGTTGTATGGCGCGGCGGCGCCCCGATAATGGATAACGTCGAGCCCCTCTCATCTCTGCTCGCTGGGGGCGCCAAGATAGTGTTTCTCACCAACAATAGCACTAGGACGAGAGAGAGGTACGCCGAGATACTGTCGCGCCTATTGGGGGCGCCGGTCCGCCCGGAGGACGTGGTGACTAGCGGTTACAGCGCTTCCGAGTGGCTGAGGAAGAGCAGGGGATGCGCGAGGGTGCTGGTCGTCGGGGAGCACGGTCTCGTCAGCGAGCTCTCCAGAGCCTGCCACAAGCCCCTTACTCCCCCCGACTGGAGGGATGCCGATGCGGTCGTGGTAGGCCTCGACAGGGGAGTATGCTATAGGGGGCTCGCGGCGGCTCATCGGGCGATCCTGGGTGGCGCGCTCTTCATCGCGACAAATACTGATAGAAACTTCCCTGTGGAGGAGGGGACCGAGCCGGGTGCAGGAGCTATTGTGGCGCTCCTCCGAGAGAGTACTGGGAGGGAGCCAGACTTCGACGCTGGCAAGCCTGGAGGCTGGATACTGGAGCTCGCGCTGGAGAAGCTGGGCGGGGGGCCTGCCCTGGTGGTTGGTGATAGGGTCGACACTGACATGGAGATGGCTAGGCGCCACGGGCTCCCGGGGCTACTCGTTCTCACCGGCGTCACCAGGAGCCCGCCACGCGGCTCCTGGTTCAGAGTTGTGAGGTCCCTATCCGAGGCTGTGGTCGACGGGGGCCGCATATGTCTAGGGCCTCAGTAGCCGGATCCTCCCGCGCTCGCTAATCTCCAATACTGATCCAGTCCTCACTGCCACCAGCTTCTCGGGATACTTACTCTCGACGTACCTGTAAGCCTCCTCGCCGCTACAGTGAGCAGGCGCTATGTAATCGCTTATGCGGGCGAGCCTATCGAGCTGGTCCGGGCTCGGGCCGTGGAAACCCCCAATTACAAGTATGGGCCTGAGACCTGTGGCTCTGGCTGCCTCCAGGGCTAGCCGGTCAACGCCTGGATGGCTGCACCCCACGACAACTATTATTCTGGAGCCCACGCGGACCGATAGGGCGTGCTCGAACAGCGGTCCAGCCCGGAGGGGCGGGGTAAGCGCGTACCTATCCGAGAGATTCAGTCCCGAACGGTTCTCCACGAGCTTGAGGGGCAGATCCTTGGCCCATAGATGGAGGCCGGGGGGAACATACACTGTCAGGCCAGGCCTAGCTTTTGCTACGCACGCCATCCCGCCGTAGTGGTCCCAGTGCTCGTGGCTGAGGACTGCGAAGGCCGCGGTTGATAAGTCGACTCCCAGCTTCTCCGCGTTCGAGCACAGAATACTTGGGCTAGTGTCAGCGTCGAACAGGGCGTTCGCCTCGTCAGTCTCGATGAAGAGGCTCCACCCCCACTTGTTCCTTAGGCCCGGCCCAGGCCTGTTGTCGTTGAGGACTGTGAGCCTCACCAAGCGTCTCAGCCCCTCGGGATCTCCTCAACCACTAGAGTGTTATCGCTGATATAGAGGCTTGCAGCTCTCATGCCGTGGTAGAACGAGCTGAAAACTGTGATGACGGAGCCTCTGACCCCGCCTATGCTTAGCGGCTTCCCGTGGCGGAGCGGGCGGATCATGCTCCCGCTCCTAGTGTATATTATAGCGCCGTCTACAGTCTCGTGGGCTCTCACTATGAGGCCGAGCCCGTTGGCCTCTAGGAAGGAGGCCCAGGCCTTCACGCCGTAGTAATAGGCTCCCGACCCTCTAATGCTGGGGGAGAACCAGTCTATGTCGAGGCTTGGATCGTTCCAGAGGAGTTGGAACACGATCTCGTCGCTGGGCAGATCCGCCTCCGGCTTACCCTTGATGGAGGCCGCCCGGCCTGCTATCTCCTCGATCATTACGGGCGGCTCGGGCTCGTTGAGGCATGCCCTGCAGGGTATGCCGCCGTGGACCATGAAGACTTCTCTCCATACTGCCGCCACGGGGAGGTTCCTGTACAGTTCTCTGACTAGCTCGAGGTACTCGCGACCCCTCTTCGAGAGCGCCTCCTCGTAGAAGCCGTACCACTTGTTCATCTCGAGAGACTCGTGGTTGCCCCTCAGCAGGTAGACGTGGCTCTGCTCTGCTAGGGTGCTAGCGATTAACTCGAGATTCTCGACCCCCCTGCTCCCCCTATCGACCACGTCTCCCAGCACTACCAGGCAGCCCGCAGTGTCGAGGTATCTCCTGAGGAACCACTCCATAGGCATCGTGTAGCCGTGCGTGTCCCCCAGAATGGCGATGCTGTCGCAGGACAAGCCTAGCACGGGCGGCTCCCCGGCAACCCTCTCTATTGCAGCCCTAAGCGCATCGGCGCCTCTCAACGCGGACACCCCTGCGACCCAGCTCTTGATATAACGCTGGATAGCACTAATAGTGCTGGAGCCGGATATGCCTGGGGATGCGGCCGTGATAAAAGAGATCAGGGAGCTTCTAGGGAAGGACAGGGTCTTAGTCGCGTACAGATGGGCCCCCGACCAGTTCCTAGCGGCGGTGATGGTAGCGGACCACGTAATATCTAGTGGTGGGGAAGCCGGGTTCTACGCGTTCGCGGACCACAGGGTTGATATGAGCCTAGTGGCGAGGCTCGCCTCCGAGAGCAGGAGGTACGACAGCCTCATTCTTTTAGGCCCTGGATGGAGGGGGCCCGAGATAGACTTGCTAGCCTCAAACGTCCTCGCCCCTGTGGCCGTCATTGATAATGCATACAATAGGCTCCCCCCCAGGAGGCCCAACGTGCTATACTTCAACCCCTCCCCCCGCGGAGACCCGCGTGGCGTGTGGCCGAGCATCACCTTCCTCCTCGGGACTATTCTCGGAGAGGCGACGAGCCTCCTGGTTGCGTCTAGCATTGTGGCCCTCCTCGGGAGGAGGAGCATAGCGGTCCGGGCGTATCAGAACAGTATGGCCGCCAATGGCCTGTCCCACATAGAGGACTACGGCCTCGTGGAGGAGTGCGCGTTGAGGGCGGCTGGCCTCACCGCGTCGGGCAACCCCGGGACAATGGCGGGGGCGGCCCTTAGCGTCGCCGAGGCCTCTCACGGCGACCTTTGCAGGGCGCTCCTGGACGACGCGTTGCTCGCCACGCACGCAGGCATACTGGAGGCTTGGCTAGAGGAGTACGAGCCCGCCAGGCTAGTTGAGGGCTTGGCGGACGGTGACACGCTTCGCATGATTGTATCCAGGAACAGCGCCTTCTCCCTGGGCTCGCTAGCGGCAGCGGGAGGAGGAGGCTCGTGGTGCCTCTGGGATGCGAGGCGGTCCAGCATAATTCCGCTGGCCAGGGAGGCTTTCCGGTCCGGCTTGGCCGGCTACGCGGTCCACCAGGGTCTGGTGAACTATGCCTGCGTTTCTGGTAGGGGTGCTGACGAGTGGGCGCGCCGGGCCGTGGAGAGCCCTATGTAGACGAGGGCCGCCAGGACCTCCAAGAGCAGGGCCGATAGCCTAGTCCACTCTATAGGGCTTAGCCTCTGGAGAGCTATGCCGGCCAGGAGGGTGCCGGAGATCCAGCCGAGGTTGAAGAAGGAGCTGAAGAGGCTGCTAGCTGTGTATCTAAACTCTTTGGGGAGCCCCGTGATGACTATGTAGTTCCCCGCTATGTTTACCATCGCAAAGCTAGCACCCTGCAGGACCATAGCGAAGATAGCCAGCAACGGCCTCCCCGTAGAGGCTGCTAGTATCGCGAATACAATCCCTGTCATGGCGATCCCGAGCGGGTACATCAGTCTCGCATGCGAGCTAGTCCTCCTAGCTATTGCCAGGCTGAGGGCCCCCTGGACTAGGGGGTTGACAGTGAGCGCTATAGTAGTCTCTATGATGCTCAAGTGTAGGACGAGCTTCAGTATTACCGCTAATAGCGCGTATACGCCCGTGGCGAGCGTTTGCCTCAGGAATATGCCCGCTAGAACCACCAGCACGTCGCCCCGGAGCAGTCGGGCGACCTCCCGAAGCCTGGGCGGCCTAGTCTCGGGCTTGACGCGGAGGAGTAGCGCCACAAGCCCGCCCAGGACGCTTATGAGGGTGGCCACGGCGAAGAGGGGCGTATAGCCGTATAGCCATACTAGGAGGCCCCCAATAAGGCTCCCCAGCGCCATACCAGAGCCCATGAACAGGCTCGTCAGACCTACGCCCCTGCTCTCCCCGGCTAGCAAGCTCAGGCTCCCCAGCGCTACGGGTATTGCTGTTGACAGGCCCAGCCCCTGCACGACGCGTAGTAGAAGCATTACGGGGAAGCTCTTGGCGAGGCCCATTAGCCATATGCTTAGAGCGTTTATCTCTAGCCCGGCGAACGCGGTCAGCTGGGGCCTCCCGGTCCGGTCCGTAAGGCTACCCGATACTATGCTTCCCAGGGAGAGTGCCGCAAAGTAGGCTGTGGCGAGGTACTCAGTCATGCTATGAGTATACCCTAAGACCTCCTGCACGTAGAGGGGCAGCCAGAAGCCTATGGTTCCGACAGTGAACATGTACGAGAACGCTGGAAACCCCGCGATAGCTAACCGCGCCTTGTAACCGTGCACGACTAGCGCCCCGCTTGCGAGGTAGCAGTTATTCCGCCAAGATTTTAACCCGGCCACTACTCCCGATTGAGGTCAACAGGAGCATCGCCATACACCTGGGGGTGCGACGCGAATGCCAGTGGAGGTAACGAGCCTCGAGGAGTTTAGGAAGATAGCGTCTAGAGCTGTGGAGTGTAGGGTGAAAAAGCAGAGGAAGGGGGACATTGTTAAGATCAAGGCCCGTACCAAGCGCTATCTATACACGATAAAGGTGCCAGCCGACAAGGCCGAGGAGATAGTCTCCCAGCTGCCATGCAAGAAAATAGTATATATCGACGAGGGCAGGGTAGTGGAGAAGTAGGCCCGCATATTTAAGCGGGCTATTGACAACACCATGCAGACAAAATATTCTCTTAAGTATAAGCCCGCACACTTATAGTTGTCAGCAACACAGTCAAAACTCGTGGAGCAAAAACGATTAGATGGAGGTGTGTAGGTCATGGTGAGGCTTCCCAGGAGAAGTATACCTCTCCTCGCGAGGGACATAATGAGTAAGCCCCCTATCACGATAGACGAAAAGACGCCGCTCCGAGAGGCGGCCAAGCTGATGTGCGAGAACAAGATTGGAAGCGTCCTCGTCGTTGGAGCTGACGGAAAGCTCAGAGGTATAGTCACCGAGAGAGACGTGACTTGCGCCGCGACAAAAGAGAACGATGTCTGCCAGATGCCCGTGTGGCAGTTTATGACTCCCGACCCCGCGTTCGTATACGAGACAACGCCTGTCTCAGAGGTTATCGAGAAGTTCAGCGAACTCGGAGTTAGGCACCTGCCTGTCGTGGATAGGGACGGGAAACCCGTGGGAGTAATATCCATACGGGACGTGCTAGCCCTAATCGAGCTCTTCATAAGAGCATTCAAGTGAAAGAGGCGTCCAACCACTACTTTCCATTCCTACCGCTCACTATATTGCAGAGCGTGTTCTCGAGCACTAGGTCTAGCACTGATAGGAACGCCTCTACTGCAGAGAAGCTCGGGTCCTCCCTCTTGAGCTTCTCCACAATGGGGCGAGCCTCTCTAATGAGCCTCCTCGCCTCGCTAGTCCTCTTGACGCTCCCATTTAGCAGCCCGCCAAGTCCGCTCACGAGTATGGGAACTAGTATCTCAGCAGCCTTCTTACGGACCTCTAGGGGGCTCTCAGCCAGAGTGTTTACCATAGTCTCGAACACGTGTATTGCGGAGACGAGCATGCCGTACGCGTAGGGGTCTATCGGCGCCTCCTCGCAGGCCGTCACACCTTTCTTACTCATTATCCTCTGCAGCTCTCTCATACCTACTATGACCGACCCGACATCTTCCCTAATCGCGGTCTTGTCCACATTCTCGCTCGAGGCTAGTAATTCCACTATCTCAACTAAGATCCTGCGTAGTCGCTTCAGAATCTCGGTGGGACTAGACCTCGCCTCTATTACCTTTATGACGAGGGTTCCCGGGCGTAGCTCTGCTGCCTCTACGAAGTCTGATGCCTCAGCTGTTTCTAGCTGCGCCATCGCCTCCTCTAGCGCTCCGTTGCGGAGAGGGACCTCGACAATGTCGTAGCCCTTCGAGAACGCGCACTTTAGGATATCCTCAATAGCAATATTGTTTGTAATGGTCTTCTCAACCGTTATCGTTCTGAGTCTCGACTCGGCCTCGGGCGAACCAGGTAGTACTCTTAGGTGAGTGCCCTCGTCGACGACTATGACTTCGTCTCCAGCTTTGAGCCCGTACTTTCTAATCCATGGTTTTGGAAGCGTGATTATTAGGCTGGACCCTCCTAGTCTCTGTATTCTCCTCTTGGACACTTGAATTGTCAAATCTGGGCACCCGAGGAGGTGTTAGGGGGGTTGCCCACGTAAAAAGGTTTAACGGTGTTAAATATCGGGAGCCGAAAAGATCTAGCCGGCACTATGAAGCTCTGACACGTCCACCTCTACCATGGGCTTCGAGAGATCCCTAATGCTAACGACACCTACAAGTATGCCGTTCTCGTCGACAACCGGTAGGTGCCTGAAGCCGAAGTTCATCATGATCTCCAGGGCCTGCAGAGCTGGAGTGTCCTCCGAGATGGTTACCGGGTCCTTGGTCATTACCTCCTCCAGCTTGACACTCTTGGGGTCCAAGCCCTTCGCGCACACCTTTATAAGTAGGTCCCTCTCGGTGAATATGCCTATTGGCCTGAACTTATCGTCTACGATGACGACAGCCCCTATGTTATGCTCGGCCATAACGCGTATAGCATCCGCAACAGTATTATCGGGCTTTAGCACGATCGGGGAGTGTGCTAGAAGGGAAGATACCGGGGGGCCGAGATCCTTCTTCTCACTGGCCAAGATATTACACCCTCTATTAGGGTAAGAACGCGTGCGGGGATAAAAGGGTAGGGCGCTCCGGAGTCCTAGCTCTTCTTCGCCTGATAGAGCCTCCTGCATAGATCCGCGGTTCTCTTGTTTAGCGGTCTCGGTCTGCTAGTCTGAGTGTTGACCTCCATAGTTATAGTGCTCATACCGTCCCGGGGCCCCCTAGAGGCGCTCTCTATCACCCCCATATCGGGCTCCACGGGAAGCGTCCTAGTGTAGGCGTAGTACGGGTTCGCGTTTGACTCGACAGTTCCCCCGACTAGTATCACGGGAAGCCCCGTCTCCCTGCTGCGGACGCCTAGGAACTCCCGTATGGGGTCTTCCTCCATAGTCATCATGTGGTTCTCATCGGTCACGAGCTTGAAGTAGTCTGAAACGTAGGGGAGCATGAATCCTATTATTATGTTGGCCTCGCTAGCCTGGATGTAGCGGAATATCTCGCTATACGCGAGGTCCTCGTCTATGAACACGCCGATCCTGGCCCTGCTTGATCCGACGATGAATATCCCCGGGTCTTTCCCCGGGTTTATACCGTAGGCTTCCTCCGTCCTAGTGACCGCTATTTTCCTATACTTTCCGACCAGGTCCCCGTACCTGTCGATGTGAACGCTCGTTATGTAGAGCCTCGGCCCGGCCCTCTCAATCATGGGCCCGGTTATTATGTGGACATCGTAGTCCCTGGCCAGCTTCATGAGGAACTCGAGCACCCTGCTGCTAAGCATTTTCCTGCTGAGTATCTCTGCCGCGGCGCGCAGGTGGTCGCGGATCCTCTTCTCACCATTGTAGTACCCTATAACGGGTCCTGTGAAGGGGAATGGTGGAAGAACTATCAAGTCCACGCTCCTATCAGTATCGCTGAGTACCTCGTTAATGTATCTTCTCAGAGCCCTCATGTTAGACAGCTTAGCTCCAAGCCGGATCCTGCCATGAATTATGAGAATGTTGATCTTGTCGCTCACTCTTCACCACCCGCGACCTTTACCGCTATCGAGCCTCGTAGGCACTCCTCGAGCTCGGACACGTTGAGGCGGGAGAGGCCTGAGATGAAGGCGCTGATCGGGACTGAGAGCCCCTCTAGCTCCTCGTAGATCTCATCCAGCACCTCTTCCCTACGCGTCTCGCCCCTCTCTATCTTGTCCATCTTCTCCTCCAGCTCCCTAGTCCTCTCCTCTGAGACGAGGCGTGGAACGTTCTCTATAGTCTTCATAGCCCTACTGCCGAGCCTCGAGAAGTAGTCTCGGAAGTATGTTATATCCCGCGAGAGATACCTGTACACGTACTCTCCTCTCGGTGTCGAAGCCACCATATCACTTCGTCTCCCACCGGCCCTAGTGATATATCTCCTGCGTAGCAGCGTGTCGACTATCTTCGCGTACGTGCTGGGCCTCCCTATCCCGCGCTTCTTCATCTCGAGGACGAGCTCTCCCTGGGTGTAGAGCGGCGCTTTTCCGACCCGGGCTATGGCGAGAACAGCCTCGTACTTGCCTGGGTCTAGGCGCGGAATCGTGTGGATGTACTCCCATACTAGCGTGAATCCTCTGCTAGCAGGATCGCCCTCCCTACCAATTCTGGTTATGCCCTCGGTCTCGAGCGAGAAGCCGTATAGTACAACAGTTAGCTTGTACCTCGTCCGCTCCACGTCGGCTTCTCGCATCTGGCTTGCCATGAACCTCCGGAATATGAGGTCGTAGAGGCGTAGGTGGTTGCGCGTGAAGACTCCCTGGATCTCGATAACTCCCTCGTTTATCAGGTTCCAGAGCGTCTCAGCATCAATAGGCCTTGTCGGCCGTATCGCCTCGTGCGCGCCTCCCTTACCCCAGCTCCTAGGCTTGAATATTTTCTCGGCTATGTTGGGGAACTTCTCAGTTATCCACTCCCTAGCGACCTGTATCCCCTTCTCGCTAACTCGTGTCGAGTCCGTCCTGTGATACGTTATGAGACCCCATTCGAAGAGGTTTTGGGCGAGCCTCATAGTTTCTGGGGCACCTAGGCCTAGGAACCTGCTGGCATCCGCTATCATGGTGTCAGTCGTGTACGGTGGTGGGGGCGGCATTGTGCTCTCGGTCCTCTCTAATACGTCGACTTCGACGAGCACGGGCTCCGGGTAGATGCGTAGCCTGCCCTTCTCCCTCGGCTTCGCATACTTGTATATCTGGCCTAGTGCGGACACGTCGCCCTCTAGCTCGTCCTCCTTGACCGTCGCCCTCAGCTCCGCCCCGTCGACCCTTATGGATAGCATTACTTGGAATACCAGCTCCCTGTTGAGGCGAGTTCTCTCAACAACCCATCCGAGAACAGGCGTCTGGACTCTGCCAGCGCTCAGGTTATAGTAGTACCTGTTCTGCTCGCACCTCCTCCTCTCCTTTGAGGCCCTCCGGATTTCCAGCAGCTCCCTGCAATAGTAATGAGGCCAGAAGTGGCACCAGAGAATCGGGCTCAGCGTATACCCTATCCAGCGGTCCTCAATCCTCCTAACAACCTGCGCATCGACGAGGCGGCTGTTGAACTCTCTCGGGTTCTCGAGGGCCTCTGTGATGGCGCGCTTTGTTACCTCGTGGAACTCCACCCTTAGGAGGGAACGGCTGTATGGTCTGAGGAGCATAGCTATGTCCCAGCCGATCTTCTCTCCCTCAACGTCGGGGTCCGTCCCTATGAGGACCTGGTCAACCTCCCACGCGACTCTCCTAATATCGGCCACGGTCCCCCTTGAGTCCTTCACTCTTGTGCTCCCACATACGGGGCACCTGGGAGTGTCTGCTGTGTACTGGTAGCCGCAGTTCATGCACCTCTTTATGCTGGTATACACGGGGGTGTAGCTCCTAGGCTTCTTCCTCGTGACTAGAACGCTGAATATGTCGAGCGCGCCATTCCCAGTGATTCCCGCTATCTCCTCGTCTATCTTGCGAGCTTTCGGTGCGAGATCATATACGTGGCCCCCGCTAGCCACTACGGAGAGGATTAGGTTTCCAGTTGTGACCTCATATACCCTGGTTCCCTCCGGGAGTATGCGTATGCTTGGCTGGCCGAAGAAGCCGGCTATGGTCCTGGCCTTGTTAGGGCTCTCAACGACGAGAAGCGCTGTCTTTACGAGGTCGGGCACCTCAACTTCTCCGCGGCGAAGCCTTCTCACTCTCTCCCTGTCCTCGTCAACCATGCGCATGATCTCTTTAATATCGACGTCTTCGAGCTTTCTCCACTCGGTCTCCACGTAGAATCTCATCCTCCTGACGAGACCGTTGAACACGGCCTCGTTGTCCACGACGACAATGCTGACGCCCAGGGTTATGCCTCCCGCGTACAGCCTGCTAGTTCTACCGCTGGCCTGTATGTAGGTTGGGACGTCAGCTATGAGGAGGTACCTGTTGCCGTGCCTCTCCTCTATAGCAATGTCGGTCCTCGTCTTGAGGTACTCCCAGACGTCCTCCTCTTCTAGCGCCTGCCGCAGGAACTGGTATGCCTCGGCAACTATCCATGCTGGGCTGCCCGGGCCGTCAACGTCTCCGGCTAGCACCTTCTCGGTTATCATCCGCAGAGCTGCAGGACTCAGCCTCCTCAGAATATCGCGGAGCCTAGCCATATGTCTTCTCGCTTGCTCCCGTATGTCCTCGATGGGGGCCTCCACGAGGAGGGCTAGGAGCCTTATGAGCCTAGCAGGGTGCGGTTCGCCGACGTCTGCGGGGAACTTGTGCCTGGGCACGCCGGCGAAAACAGCGTAGCGAACCCTCTCGGGCAGGTCGAGGCCCCGTACCAGTGTGCCATAATAGTTTGCAACGCCAACGAGTATGTCTATGTCGCCGCTGGCAAAAGCGTCGAGAAGGCCAGGAGGAGATTTGCTGTGGTACGCCTCCGCCCTGAGACCTCTCTCCCTAATCATCTCTGCTAGACGCTCGGCCCCATCGATACCATGGTCTATAGGCACGTAAACTAGGCCTCCTCCCCTGAACAGCGGGTCAGAGACTATTTCTACAACCTTCTCGTAGACATCGTTCTCGGGATAAGTGTAGAGGTCGTAGACCCTTCTCAGGCTCCATGCGGCCCTTCCTCCCGCCTCGAAGTTTAGCAGGCTGCGGAAAAGCCTTACCCTGCTACCTCTCGGGCGGCCAGTAGCGGTGCTTACTATTAGGCTTGCAGCCCTCTTCCTCGCCTTCTCGATCCTGCTAGCGATCTTCTCGATGCTCCTCTCTATCTTGTCAAGCTCGCGTTTAAGCCTCTCCTCCTCCCTAGGCCGCGGAGTCCCCTGGGCCTGTATCTGCGTTAGTCTCGCCAGTATAGCTGCTCTCCTCCTCTGGAGGCGGAGAAGCTCCATCCCGAGCTCCATGTCTTCCTCCGTGAAACCCGTTATACGGAGTATAACGTTGACGCTCTTCGCGCTTTTTAGAACCGCGTCGACATCGTCCACGAACACTAGCCTGTACCTGTGCCTCGACACGAGATCGACTCTGGTCCTCGCGAACGCCGCGGTAGTTATGAGAATATCGAAGTCCCCGGACTCGAGCTTCGATAAATTCTCGTTTCTAACCTTCCTGGGCTGTTTGCTGTGGATGACCACTACTCTGGCCTTGGTGTTGGATAGGCTCATCATGCCGAGTATCTTCTTCTCGGCCTGCATTACTAAGGCAGTAGTCGGCAGTATAATGTAGCTCTTCCCCTTGCGCTCCCTAGCCAGGAAGAGGCTGGCTGCGAGCCCGAACGTCGTCTTCCCGACTCCTGTAGGAGCAACGATGCTGAAGCTATCGCCTCTAACAAGACGGCGAGCCCACGTCCTCTGCGCGCCCCACGGCCTGCTCCCCACTGCCCTGCGAAAGAACTCTATGAGCCGCTCGCTCTCCTCCTCTAGCCGGGCCAGCTCCCTGTACTCTCTGAGGGTGCCCTCGCGCTTGAGAGCCTCGTATATCGAGAGTATGCTTTTCTGCTTTGGAGGCTCGCTAAGACATCGCTCGCATGGAAGGCCCTGGGATAGCCTCTCCTCAGTGTTTGGGCCGAGACAGTTTGGACATGAGTGTCTGTAGACAGCCCTTGCCGGTGTAGGGGGTTTGCTCATTCTAGAGGATCCCCGCGCATATAGATATGGCCGGAAGGATTTTTGTGGGTTTTGTGTAGTGTTAGAGATATTCCTCCGGGGGAAGATAAAATCTTATCTTGCTCTTGTGATAATCTCTAATAACTGTCCTGGCCGCCTCCTCGACGAGAGGCTCCTTATCCTTCTTGTAGAACCACCCCCTCTTGCGGGCCAGTGCCTCCAGTATGGCGTAGGGATCCCTCTCCTCTATGCCATACGCCTCGAGCACGGCTCGCGGATTATAGCGGAGTATCCTCTCAAGAAGCGCCATAGCAGGCCTAACAGGGTCGGAGAGCTCCTCCGGCGAGCGCCCCCGAATAACGGCCTCCGGCCAGCCGCCCTCGACAGGTATGACGCCTGGCGTGTCAATCATGTAGAAGCCAGGCTCTACCTTGAGGAGCTGGATCGCCTTAGTATATCCGGGGCTGCCCGGTATTGGGCTCGTGCTAGCCCCTTTCCGCCCGCGGAGAGCGTTTATCACGCTGCTCTTACCCGTCTTCGGGTAACCGATGACCGCCGCGCTGAAGGGCTTTATCGGGGCTACAGCCTTGATCAGCCCCCTGAGCATCCTCGTCCCGAGGCGGCGCGTCGCGCTTACATACATGACCTCGTAGCCCTGGCCCTCGATGATCCTTTTCCACTTCTCCGCCACGCTCCTAGGTACGAGGTCCGCCTTGTTCAAGACTATGACTAGCTCCTTGTCGAGTGCCTCAGCCATTCGCTCGGCACGCCTGCTGCGCGTGTGGACCGGATCCCTGATATCGACTACTTCCACTATAACGTCGGCGTTCTTTATTGTCCTAGCAAGCATTCTCCAGCTGGCTAGCTCCAATTCTCTACACCTTCTCCGCGGCTCTCTCCAGCAGGAGTCTGGCGCTGTCCGAAGGATATATTTTGGGTCCTATGGAAAATAGTGCGGAGGAAAATTATTGTTGATGAGGATAGAGGAGGCTTAGGCCTCCTCTACGTGGATTATGTTTACGGGGCAGCTCTCGGCTGCCTCCTGCACGCAGTCCTTGAGGTCGTCGGGGACTACGCCCTCTGCATTGTTGTCAGGGCTAACCCTGAACTGGGGGACAATCTCGCTCTTCCCGTCCTCCTCGTTCATCTGGAAGACGTCGCCACATATGCTCACACAGACCATGTCGGAGATACACGCATCCCTTGGGTCTATCCTTACCTTCACGGGCACCGTTCCTCACCCCTCTTCCTCGAGTCGTGTCGTCTCTCGGTGTTGCTCTGGTATTTAATGATTGGTATATCGCGATTAGTGTCGTTCTCCATCTCAAAGCTCTATGCCAAACACGTATAATTAACCGGTGCCCACCGTTTTTACTATGAATGTTGGGTGAGAGGGAGTGTACGCAAACCCTGTGTACGAGGAAGAGATCGACGGCTTCACGTTCATCGAGTACGAGCGCTTCGCTCCCGAGGCGCTTGTCCTAGCGCTACCAGACGTGGGTCTAGTGGGTGCGATAACGGGGTTACACATAGTGAGAGAGCTACGCCTCCGCGACGTGGTGGGCATCGACAGTTATAACATGCTCCCGCCCGTGACCGTGATAATAGATGGTGTCCCCAAGCACCCGGTCCGTATATACTCTACTGAGGACGGAAAGCTAGGGGTCCTGCTAACCGACGTGCCCTTCACGCCTCCCGCCATAATAGCGTTTGGCGTGGCCGTCGTCCGCTATGCTAGGAGCAGGGGCGTGAAGACCCTTGTGAGCGTGACAGGGATAGGGAACCCTGCCAGGTTCGAGATAGAGAAGCCTAACCTCTACGTTGTCGCTAATAGGCCAGAGCTCGAGAAGGAGGTAATCGAGAAGACGGGGGCCAAGAAGATACCCGCCGGGATACTAGTTGGGCCATACAGCATAGTCCTCAAAGAGGCAAGTAGGAGGGGGCTCGACAACGTGGTTCTGCTCGCCGATGCTTTCGTCGACATACCGGACCCGGGAGCCGCTATCGTTACTGTTGAGGCTCTGAGTAAGCTCTACGGTATCAAGGTTGATACTAAGAAGCTTGAGGATGAGGCGGACAAGATCAAGATGAGGCTTAGAGAGCTAATGAGGGAGACCAGGAACCTCATGGCGAAGATGGGCAAGTCCATGGAGTACCGCCCAACCCTGATGTACACGTGAGGGGCTGAGAGCCGTGTCGGAGGACATGTTCAGCCTCGCGGAGGAGATGAGGCGCTTCATAGAGAGGAGGATGCGCGAGCTAGTCGAGGCTATACAGAGCGAGTATGTGAGTATGGAGAAACTGTTCGAGGAGAGAATGAGGATGCTGTCTAGCGGCACAATCGAGCCGCTAGTGAGCATAATCGACGAGGGAGACCACTACGTGATAGTAGTTGAGGCCCCCGGCGTGAAGAGCGACCTCGACATTCGCTTCGAGCCTAGGCGCATAATAATTGAGGGCTATGTGGACGAGAAGTTCGTCGAGAGCACGTTCGGCGACATGGTATGGGCTAGGAGTATACGTAAGGTGAAGGGAGAGTATGTGCTTCCAGAGGAAATAGATATTAATGGTATAACAGTGGAGAGAAAGGGGAGTATGATAATAATTAGGGCTCCTAAGAAGCGCTAGATTCCTCGTCCTCCACACTTTCTCCCAGGAGCTCAGCTATATCCTTCACTTCGAAGCCGAAGTCCTCTGCCTCGCCTCGGAACATCGTGTTACAGTAGGGGCATGCAACCGCGACGAACCTCTTATCGCCTCCAGCTTTTGATAGGGTATCGGCGGCCTCCTGGGCCCTAATCCTAGCTATCCTTGTTCCGCGTTTTATCTCGTAGAACATCTGGCCACCTCCTCCGCCACAGCAGAAGCTCTTGTCTCTGCTCCTAGGCATCTCAACTAGTCGGAGCCCCGGTATTGAGCGTAGGACGCTTCTGGGCTCGTCGTAGTGGCCGTTCCACCTCCCAAGATAGCAGGGGTCGTGGAACGTTACTGTGTAGTCTAGCTTCTTTGTGGGGCGTATCTTGCCCTCCTTCAATAGTCTTGATAAGACGACGCTGTGGTGCTCTACTTCCAGCTTCTCGAGGAACTCGGCAAGAGACCTAGTCTCCTCGTTACTCCTCAGATAGTCGATATACTTGGGGTACTCGTTCTTGAATACGTGCATTCCGTGTGGGCAGTGGACCAGCAGCTTCTTGAACTTATACTGGGACAAGTTCTCCAGGGTCATCTTCATTATCTCCACGAAAAGGGTCTCCTCTCCCATCCTCCTAGCAGGCTCTCCGCAGCATCCCTCCTCCAGCAGGACCGCTACCTTGTAACCCGCCTTCTTTAGGAGCTTGATAGTGTTCTCCACGACCGGCCTAATCCTAGGATCGTAGCTTGCAACACACCCTATCCAGTAGATATAGTCGTACTCCTGCTCGGGCTCGGCTATTATGTCGTCTCCCAGCCGCTCCGCCATCTCTCTGATCCAGTCCTCCCTGTCCGCCGGGTTGTAGCCGAACGGGTTGCCCGTCTGCTGTATGCTGTAGAGCGCATTGAGCGCGTCCTCGGGCACTTTCTCGCTACCAGTGCTCATCATTCCCCTGCGAATGTCGAGGATAGTATCTACGTGGTGGATCAGGACGGGACACTCGTTAACGCACGCGCCGCAAGTCACACAGCTCCAGACCACCTCAGGGTTGAGTTTGAGCCGGGTCGTCTCCTCGTCCTCGCTCCAAACCTGCTCGTCCCATTTGTTGGAGAGCATCATATCTCTCAGCGTAGTTATTACGTCGCGGGGGCTGAGGAGCTTGCCGCTGGCGTAAGCGGGGCAAGCGTTCGTACATCTCATACAGCTAGTACACGCCTCATAGTCCATCCTCTGCTTCCACGTAGTGTCAGAGAGCTTCACAACTCCGATAGGCTTCTCCTCCTCTATCCTCTGGTCTATATCGGGATACGCCCTTATCGCGGCCGCAGCGGGCTCCGGCCGGGCGAGGGCTACGTTGAGGCTGGAAGCCGCTATGTGCCATAGGTTGGTGAATGGTATCAGTGCTAGGGTTAGCTGGGCTATCAGCATATGGAATAACCAGAGCGGCCTGTAGAGGCTCTCGATCTGGTCCGGGCTCATGCCTGAAGCCCATTGGTAGACCAGATACCCCACAGGGTCCCACGAGGGGGACTCGTAGTTGTGTCTGGAGCTTAGAGGATAGGCGGCGACGAGGCCGTCGAGGAAGAACCCGGTTATGACTATTGTGATGAAGAGCGCGTGAACAACGTAGTATACCGGGTCCTGGGGCAGGTTCGGCGTAAGCTTTAGAGCCCTCCTAATTATTGCGAGAGTGCTCCCGAGGAGAACCATTAGCCCTGCGATATTGCTGAGAAACTTGTAGGCCATGAAGAAGTCGCCAGTAATAAACCGGAAGAGGTGATCATCTATTGCTCGAAGCGTGGTGGCAACCAGGAGCCACCCCATCCCTAGGTAGATCAGCAGGTGGATCGTTCCGGGGAACCTATGCCGGACGACCTTCCACTGTAGGAGAGCGTATTTCGTGAAGTTCTTTAGGCGGAGACCTATTGGGGAGAGCTCAATCTTCTCCCCGCCATAAGTCCACCTCCTATACGCCGCGTACAGGCTGTAAAGGAGTACTATGACTGTTATCGTTGCCACTATGTATACTATAGGCTCGAGATCGTGAACCATTATGAAATGGTCTATATATGGCGCGCCAGCCATCCCGGCGACCCCCAAATGATAATTGCTGATTGACACGTATAGCGCGTCCCCAGCCCCTTTTATTCAGAATAGGAGGCTATACTGTCAAAAACCCGTAGCCCTCCTTTTATTCCCCGCTCTAGCCGGCCCGGGGGAGCGCATGTTATATGCGGTCCAGAAGCAGAATCTTACCCTGGAGGAGCCAGCCGCTCCCTGATCTGAGAGCGGCTGTCAACTATGGGGGAGGGAGCTGCTAGTTGACGAAGCATAGGGGGATCGACGAGTTCCTACGAGAGCTTGCTGACGAGGCAAAGAGTGGATCAGATGGGAGGACCCGTAGGAGCAAGAAGAGGAGGCCGGGCAAGACGATACTAGATTTCTTGGCGGGAACAACCCGGGAGGAGCGCGGCGGGGAGAGGCCTAGAACTCAAGCTAAGAGGAGCGAGAGCAGGCCGGCCTCCAGCGGGCTCGAGACGCGATCTGAGAGCGTAGAGGGGACCCGGCCAGTTGCGGAGCCCGAGGAGCCCGTGACGCCTCGGGCGTCGAAGCGGGAGCCTAGGGTTCTGCCCAGACTCGTTAGTGCCAGTATAAGTCTTGAGACGGAGAAAACGTCGAGCTGGTATCTAGGGGAGAAAAACGATATTGTCGAGAGCGTGACGGGCTACCTGATGGACGTCAGATATGACGGCCAAGCCGGGAAGGCCGTGCTCTACATCTACGATCCTTCTAAGGGGAGGATAACTCGCTGGTACGATAGGAGCAAGCATAGGCCCTATTTCCTGCTCAAGGCAGAGCCAGGCCCGGAGCTAGCTAGAAAGTTCAGCCGAGCCGGTCTCGAGCAGTACATAGCAAGTATAGAGACTGTGACCAAGTTTCACCCGATAACTAGGAGGAATGTTAAGCTTGTGAGGCTAGTGACTACAGACCCGCTAGCTGTGAAGAAGCTCAGGGATGTTGCAAAGTCCAATGGTATACCGTATTATGAGGCCGACATAAGATACCACCACAACTACATATACGATAAGCACCTCATACCGGGCCTCATCATTAGGGCTGATAAGGATGCTGGAGTTACAGAGTATGAGGCTGACCCCGAGGCCGTCAAGCGCGTCTTAGAGGCTTTCTCGGATGAGCCTGAGGAGGTCCAACGGAGAGCTGTCAAATGGATTCCCATGTTCGAGCAGGAGCCTCCCAGCCCTAGAATACTAGCCGTAGACATAGAGGTATACACTCCTTTTGAGGGCGAGCTCCCCGACCCGGAGCAAGCGCCCTATCCAGTATTCAGCGTAGCACTAGTGTCGAGCACGGGGCGTAGAAGGGTTCTACTCCTCGACTGGGAGGGAGCCCGCCCTGGCAACCTAGAGGATATTGACGGCGATATCGAGATATTTGACGACGAGGCAAGCCTCATACTAGAGGTTTTCAGAGAGATCGACAATCACGACATAATTGTGACGTTTAACGGCGACAGCTTCGACATCCCATACTTATACAACAGGCTGATAGTGCTTGGGTTCCCTCCTTGGCTAATTCCAGTAGAGTTCCATCAGACATCGGTTACATTCCGCAACCAGCTCCACATAGACCTGTACAAGTTCTTCGATATTAGAGCGCTACAGGTGTACGCCTTCGGGAACAAGTATAGAGAGAAGAATCTTGATACCATAGCCGAGGCGCTGCTCGGCAAGCGGAAGGTATCCCTAGAGAAGCCTATAAGCGAGCTAGACATTGCGACACTCGCAAAGTACAACTTGACAGATGCCATGCTAACCATGGAGCTCCTAACTTTCGGGAACAATCTAGTCTGGAACCTAATGGTTCTGTTAATGCGAATCAGCAAGTTGGGCTTGGAAGACGTTACGAGGAGCCAGGTGAGCGCGTGGATTAAGAGCCTACTCCACTGGGAGCACAGGAATAGGGGCTGGCTTATCCCTAGCAGGGAGGACATAGCGCGCATAGGGAATGTGGCCCGGAGCAGCGCTATAATCAAGGACAAGAAGTACAAGGGGGCGATAGTCCTCAAGCCACCTCAGGGAGTGTTCTTCAACATTGTAGTTCTCGACTTCGCTAGCCTATACCCGAGCGTCATAAAGAATTGGAACCTCAGCTATGAGACCGTGAACAATCCCGCGTGCCCGGGAGAGAAGAGGAAGGTCCCCGAGGTAGGGCACGAGGTCTGCATGGCCATCAAGGGCCTTACAAGCGAGATAGTTGGTCTGCTACGAGACTTCAGGGTCAAGATCTACAAGAGAAAGGCTAAGGACAAGAGCCTGCCCGAGACAGCTAGGTTATGGTTCAACACTGTGCAGGCAGCTATGAAGGTGTATATTAACGCTAGCTACGGGGTCTTCGGGAACGAGACGTTCGCGTACTATAGCTTAGCGGTGGCGGAGAGCGTCACGGCGATAGGGAGGGCTGTCCTCAAGGACACTTTACAGCAGGCGTCTAGGCTCGGCCTCATGATACTCTACGGCGATACTGATAGCATCTTCGTATGGGACCCGCCTGAGGAGAAGCTGGAGGAGATTATGAGGTATGTGAGGGAGAAGCACAGCCTAGACCTAGAGGTCGACAAGGTCTTCCGGCTAGCACTCTTCAGCGGTCTAAAGAAGAACTATATCGGCGTCAGCCCGGAGGGAGATGTCGTTATCAAGGGCATGGTCGGTAAGAAGAGTAACACTCCCGAGTTCCTCAAGAAGGAGTTCACTGAGGCAACGCGGATCCTCGCAGGGGTGAAGGACCCTGAAGGCCTCCTTAGCGCTATCGAGGCCATACGCAATCACATCGAGGGGATACTCAAGAAGCTGAAGAATAGGGAGTACATGCTCGACGAGCTCGCCATAAAAGTTATGCTATCGAAGGACCCCAAGGAGTACACCAAGAACACCCCCCAGCACGTGAAAGCCGCGCTCCTACTCAGAAAGTACGGGCTACGAGTGACCAAGGGCACGGTCGTGACGTTCGTCAAGACCAGGGACAAGCTAGGGGTCAGGCCCGTGAAGCTGGCAAGGCTCCCAGATGTGGACACGTCGAAGTACCAGGAGCTCGTGCGGACCGTATTCGAACAAATGCTCATGTCTCTAGGCCTAAGCTGGAACAGGCTGCTGGGCCAGAAGAACCTTTTATTCGCCGGGTTTAAATAGCTATGCACCTGGGGGGATGGCGAGCGACTTCGGATCAGAGGCCCTCCGCTGGCCGATGCTGAACCGTGTGAGGGCCGACCCCCAAGACAATTGTGTTCTGCGATGCGAAGTGGGAGGTTAGCCTCTATAACGCTAGATAGTGTTGTCCGGGGAGAAGTCTAACCGTTAGGAGGGTCCGGGGCCTGGTGGGCCCGCGGGGATTTGAACCCCGGACCACGGGGTCCCGAGTCGGGCGCCGCCCCCTAACGGGCTCGGCGTACCCCGCATCCTAGCCAGGCTAGACGACGGGCCCGATCGGCCAGGCCCGCGGTCCCCAGGTCTGGGGGATAACTTGTCTGGAGGTTATATAAGGTTTCTCGGCGACGCGTAGCCCTGGTGGAATCGACACTTGTCGATCCCAGAGCGGGACTATGTGGTAGAGCTAATCGCGAAGAGGATAGCGGGAGACATAGTTATGAGTGAGAGCCCCGGCGATGCTCTACGAAAGTGGCGTGAGTACTTCGAGGTCAGCCAGCTACAGCTCGCTAAGGTTATGGGAGTTAGGAGCAGTGTTATCAGCGATTACGAGAAGAACAGGAGATCCCCGGGCTACAGGTATATTCGGAAACTCGTGCTAGCGCTTATCAAGATAGATGTGGCTAGGGGGTCGCCGAAGCTCAGGGACCTCGCCAAGCTGATTGGTATACCTCCCGGAGTAGTAATAGATATGAGGGACTTCGAGAAGCCCGCGACCGCGGAGGACCTCATATCCGTTGTAAACGGAATACTCCTAACGCCGAGGCTCCCCCTAGACAGGAAAGTATACGGTTACACGATAATCGATAGCATTAGGGCAATAGCAACACTGAAGGGAACCGAGTTCTACTTCCTCCTAGGAGGCACTCCCGAGAGAGCGGTGATATTTACGGGCGTGAGAGCGGGGAGGAGCCCCCTAGTGGCGGTCCGCGTCTCGCCGGTTAAGCCCAGCGTCATAGTCTTGCACGGCCCGAGGAGGTATGTGGATCCCCTGGCGATTAGACTGGCGGAGATAGAAGGTATACCGCTAATCTTGAGCGCGCTCCCGGATGTTGACTCCCTAGTGAGGAGGCTGAGAGCGGCGACCACCATATCAGCGGGCCCGGTCGGACCGGTCTAGCCCTTCTTCTCCTGTAACCTCAGTATTGCCTCAGCTATGTCGCCCCCAGTCTCCTCCAGGGCCTTCCTAGCCTCCTCGGGGCTAACGCCGGCCTGCTCTGCCACGAGGAGAACGTCCTCCTCGCTTATCTCCGGGGTCTCCTCCTTACTGGGCTCCTCGATGCGGGGCTCGCCAACAATATAGATCATTGGGGGCTGCCCTTTCTGCCTCATGAGGAAGCTTCCCACGGGCTCCTCAATAACCATTATTCTGCCGTCGTCAAGCTCTATAGTTACCCGGACCGCCCTCAGCTCCTCCATGCGTATGCCGAGCTGGCGCATGACTCTCCTCATATCTCTCGGGTTAAAGCCAAACATATCCCAGCACCCCGCCCAGCCACTCCCGGGCCAAGGAGGGGTGCATGGCCAGCACTATATAAGCCCCCGATCCCACTCCCCAGGGAGGGTACGACACAAGCTCTAACGAGAGAGTGCCTGCAATCGCTGACAGCAGTGGTGATCGGGTTGAGCAGTGTAAGGATTAAGGTGCTTGGCAGCGGCCGAGAGGTTGGGAGGGCCGCTATAGGGATAGAGAGGAAGGGGAGGATACTCCTGCTCGACTACGGAGTTAACTTTGACGAGGAGGATCACCCGATCTTCCCAGGGCATGTGAGGCCGAGGGACCTAGACGGAGTAATCCTCACCCACAGCCACCTAGACCACATAGGCGCAGCCCCATACCTCTTCGTGAGCATGATCCCGAACCTCTACGCAACACCGGTAACCCTAGACGTGTCCAGGCTCCTACTACTCGATATGATAAAGCTCAACGGACCGTATCTCCCCTACGACGACGTAACAGTCGAGGACATGCTGAAGAATGCCAAGACAGTTACATACGGAGAGACCGTTGAAGCGGGAGAGTTCGAGTTCGAGCTCGTGTACAACGGCCATATACCCGGGAGCGCCTCGGTCCTGGTCTCCGTGGACGGGCACAGAATACTCTACACTAGCGACATGAACACTGTCGAGACCAAGCTGATGGAGCCCGCCAGGATAGAGGGCGTGAAAGCCGATACAGTAATAGTCGAGAGCACCTACGGCGCTAGTAATCACCCGCCTAGGAGGGAAGCCGAGGAGGAGTTCTACCAGGCCGTGGAAGAGGTTGTTAGGAAAGGAGGAACCGTCCTAGTCCCCGCTTTCAGCGTGTCAAGGGGACAGGAGATGGCGTGCATCCTCGCGGAGAGGGATTTCGAGTATCCCGTGTGGATAGACGGGATGATAAGGCAGATATTCGAAATATACTTGGAGCACGGCGAGTACCTCCGCGATCCCATACTGCTAGACAAAGCTAAGAAGATGTTCAGAATGGTGAAGTCCTGGCAGGATAGGCGTAGAGCATTCAAGAAGCCAGGCGTAATCATTGCTAGCGCAGGCATGCTCAAGGGGGGACCAAGCCTGTTCTACCTCAAGAAGATGCATCAGAACCCTGCAAACGCGATCTTTATGGTAAGTTATCAAGCCCCGGGTACGCCTGGGAGGAGAATACTCGAGGAGGGGGTCTTCGGCGAAGAGTCCGTACCTGTAAAGGCCAGGGTTCAGTGGTTCGACTTCAGCAGTCACACCGATCAGAGGGGTATACTGAGGACTCTGAAAGGAGTGAGAGGCCTGGAGAGGGTCGTGCTCGTCCACGGAGACCCGCAGGTCCAGGAGAAGCTTAGGGATAAGATTATAGAGGAAATCGGTGTTGAGGTGCTTATTCCGGATAACGGGGACGTCATAGAGCTAGACTAGCACTTTAGCATGGGCATCCATATGCCCTTCTCGCACGCCACCTCCCTAGCCCTCTTATAGCCCGCGTCAGCGTGCCTAACGACCCCCATGCCCGGGTCCGCCGTTAGCACTAGCTCGGCCCTCTTCTCGCTCTCCTCAGAACCGTCGAGGACAAGCCCTATGCCCGCGTGTATACTGTAGCCTATGCCTACTCCCCCGCCGTGGTGGAAGCACACCCAAGTAGCGCCTGCCGCAGTGTTTAGGAGTGCGTTGAGTATTGGCCAGTCTCCTATGGCATCACTACCATCTATCATGCCCTCGGTCTCCCTGTAGGGGCTAGCAACGCTGCCCGCGTCGAGGTGGTCGCGGCCTATCCACATCGGGCCTATCTCTCCCAGGCGTATCAGGCTGTTCATCAGCTTACCGAACCGGGCCCTCTCGCCATAGCCGAGCCAGACGACCCTAGCCGGTAGGCCCTGGAATTTGACGTGTTTCCTAGCCTTCTCCACCCAGCGGACGAGCCTCGGGTTGTCCTTGAACGTTGCTATGAGCTCGTCGTCTAGCCTGTAGATATCCTTCTCCCTGCCCAGGAGGCTCGTGTACCTGAACGGTCCGCGGCCCTCCTCGAACATCGGCCTGATGTAGGCTTGTACGAAGCCTGGGAAGGCGAAGGCCTTCGTGTACCCTGCCTCATAGGCCATCTTCCTAATGTTGTTACCGTACTCGAAGACCACGCTCCCCCTCTCGAGGAAGCCGACCATGGCGGCGACATGCCTCTTCATGCTCTCGAGAGCCAGCTCCTTATACTTCTCCGGGTTCTCCCTACGAAGCCTCTCAGCCTCCTCGAGGCTGAGGCCGGCGGGCACGTAGCTCAGTGGATCGTGCGCTGGGGTCTGATCCGTGACTATGTCTGGCACGATACCCATCTCGAGTATGCGCGGGAATATCTCCGCTGCGTTGCCGAGCAAGCCTATGCTTAGGGGCTCTCTCCGCTCCTTCGCGCGGAGAGCCATGTCGAGCGCCTTATCGAGGCTATCGGTCCACGTGTCGAGATAGCCATGGCGTATCCTGCGCTCTATCATCCGCTTGTCCACTTCGACTACTATAGCGACTCCTCCATTCATAGTTACTGCTAGAGGCTGGGCCCCTCCCATCTCGCCGAGGCCAGCGGTGAGAACGAGCCTTCCCTCGAGCGTGCCGTCGGGGAAGTGCTTTTGCGCGGCAAAGGCGAGCGTCTCGTAGGTTCCCTGCAAGATTCCCTGTGTCCCGATATATGCCCAGCAGCCCGCGGTCATCTGACCGTACATTGTGAGGCCCTTCTTCTCCAGCTCCCAGAATATCTCCCAGTCAGCCCACTTCGGCACTAGCATAGCATTGCTTATGACGACCCTGGGAGCCATCCTGTGGGTCCTGAAGACAGCCACAGGCTTACCGCTCTGGACAACGAGCGTCTGGTCCTCCTTCATAGTCATGAGCGTATCAACTATTGCCTCGAAGGACTCCCAGTTCCTAGCGGCTTTCCCCGTTCCCCCATACACGATCAGGTTCTCCGGGTCCTTTGCAACCTCCGGGTCTAGCACGTGAAAGAGCATACGCAGAACTCCTTCTAGCTGCCAGCTACCGGAGGATACGTGGATCTCCTCTCCCCGAATGTGGCGGACGCGCAGCCTCCTAGTAGGATCGTAGTAGCCCTTCTCAATAAGTCTCCAGATAGGTCTCTCCCTATATGATCCGAGGTCTACCAAGGAGCACCACCTAGGGGTGTGTTCTCACGTGAGGATACTAGAGTAAATGGGAATAAAACGGTGAGCCCCCGCCCCGATGGGGATCCCGGGGGTGTGCCCCTGGATTGGTTAGGGAGCTGTTCAGACCCTTGGGCTCGAGGCTTCTCCGAGACGCGAGGGATACGCGCATCGGAGACCTCGGCGAGTGCCCTTGGAGCGCGATCGCGGGGGTCCCCTGGGACTGGAACACAGGTGGCGACCCGGGGGCCAGGCATGCGCCGCGCCAGATCATAGAAAGGCTCCTCTCCCTGCCGGACCACCGGCCGGGGCTCGACGGTATCGGTTGCAAACCGAGGATTCTAGGGGATATAGCCGTCTCGGGCGGGGACTGGGCTACTACAAGGGAGAGGCTGCGCAGGGCTGCCTCGAGAGTGTTCGATGAATACACGTTCTCCCTGTTCGTGGGCGGGGACCACAGCATAACGGGGCCTATACTTGAGGCCCTCCTAGAGAAGGGGAGCGTAGGCCTCCTCATGCTGGACGCGCACTACGATCTCAGGAGTGTGGAGGAGGGGGTCACAAGCGGCTCGTGGCTTTGGGATACTGCTATGATTGCTAGGAAGCGGCTCGACGCGAGGCTCGAAGCTGCTATCATCGGCGTCGCAGACTTCGCTAACCCCGCATATCTCGAGGAGAGAGCCCGCAGGCTCGGTTTCCGAGTGGTGCCCGCTAGGGGCGTCAGCCGGTCCGGGATCGAGGCGGCTCTGGAAGCTGTAGACTGGCTCGCGTCCCAGGCTGTCGAGCGTTACTATGTGACTATTGACATGGACCACGTAGCGGAGGCGTACGCGCCCGGGGTAAACAGCCCTAGTCCCCTAGGCCTGCATCCCTCCGCGTCTCTCGAGATAGTCGAGTATGCTATGGAGAAGCTGAGGCCTATCGGTGCCGATATAGTCGAGGTCGTCCCCATTAAGGACGTGCGGGGCCGCACGGTCCGGCTAGCCTCCATGATAGGGGCAACACTACTATGGGGTGCGAAGAGGTGGCGGTGAAGGCGGACGTCCTACTCCGAGGGGCCTCCTACGTTGTGACAATGGCTAACGGGCCCTATAGGAGAGTCACAGAGGATAACGCGGGCATAATTGAGAGAGGCGCCATAGCTTGGAGGGAGGGCCGCATAGTCTGGGTTGGCCCGGAGCCCGACTCTCACGTTGTTCGGGCGAGGGAGGAGGTTAACGTTGGGGGCCGCCTGGTAACGCCTGGCTTCGTCGACTCCCACACGCACCTAGTTTTCGCTGGGGAGAGGTTCTGGGAGCTGTGGATGAAGCTCGAGGGCAAGAGCTACCTCGAGATCCTGGAGGCGGGAGGAGGAATATACTACACGGTCCGGAAGACGCGGGAGGCCAGCGTGGAAGAGCTGGCGGAGGCGGCCGTCAACAGGCTCTACACCATGAGGAGGTACGGGGCGGGCCTCGTGGAGGCGAAGACGGGTTACGGACTCCTCCCGGAGCACGAGGAGAAGATACTTCTCGCCGCTAGGATGGCGGAGAAGAGGGTTAGAGGAGTGGAGCTCGTACATACTGTCTTAGCGCACGTGGTGCCCGAGGAGTATGCTGGCCGCAGGGAAGAGTACATAGAGCTATTCAGCAACGAAATAATACCTATGGCCGCCCGCCTCGGCGCCAGGTTCGTGGATGTCTTCTGCGATAAGGGAGCGTTCACCGTGGAGGAGACGAGGCGTATAATAGAGGCAGGCCTCCGCAACGGCCTCAAGCCCAGGCTTCATAGCGACGAGCTAGCGAATATAGGATGCCATAAGCTGGCCTTCGAGTATGAGATATACAGTCTCGACCACCTCGAGCACCTGCCCCCCGCTGCGGCCCGAGAGCTCGGCCGCACGAGAACGGTTGCTACCCTCCTGCCCACAAGCATGCTCAGCGTGTTCTCGGAGAAGAAGCCGCCGGTCGACGATCTGAGGAGGGGCGGAGCGATTATAGGGGTCGCGACGGACTTCAACCCTAACAATATGACCCCGAGCATGAAGCACGCCTTCGAGCTAGCAGTGTACCTATACAAGCTCACCCCTCTCGAGGCCCTCGCTGCCACCACGGTCAACGCAGCGTATAGCCTCGACGCTAGGGGCTACGGGACCATAAGCGAGGGGGCTCCGGCGAGGCTCGTGGTTTGGGACTTCAGCCACTATAAGAGGCTGGCGTACGAGTGGGGCGTGGATAACATATACGCTGTATACTAGCACCCCAGGCTGGTGCGCGGCTACATGATAAGGGTGCTGGTCAGCGGCGAGGGCTCCCTAAGGCTCCGGCAGGGCACGGGGATAGTTTACAGGAAGTGGGTCAAGCCTCTCGGACAGCCGCGCCCAGGCGAGCTAGTTAGGGTTGAGGCGGAGGGCTACGAGGGCTGCGCTCTCTGGGAGCCCCAGGGGCCTGTCGCGCTGAGAGTGGTGAGCCACTGGGGATGCCCCTACCGATCCGCTGAGGAGGCGGTTCGGGACAGGATCGAGAGCGCGTATAGAGCTCGTGAGCGGTCCGGTCTGGCTGGAACAGGCAGCTATAGGCTAGTGAACAGCGATGGAGACCTGCTCAGCGGGCTAATAGCAGACGTGTTCGCGGGCGAGGTCGCGGTCCTCCAGAGCAGTAGCTTGGCTATAGACGCTCTCATCGAGGCTATAGCCGAGAGCATACGGAGCGTCACCGGGGTCCGTGGCGTCTACGAGAAGAGCGTGCAGAGGAGTAGGAGAGCGATAGGCCTGGAGCCCAAGCGGAGATGGATCTATGGAAGGACTAGGAGAGTCGTGGTTGAGGAGTGGGGAGCCAAGTTTATTGTTGATGTCGAGATGGGCCAGAAAACGGGTTTCTACCTGGACCAGAGGATGAACAGGCTAGAGCTG